>CAZJPU010000015.1:0-15575 GCA_964548105.1 Candidatus Woesearchaeota archaeon
AATCTTTCATTAAAATTCAAAGAACTTTTAAAAAATAATAAAGAACTTTGTCAAGAATATGTAAAATTCAAAAAAAAGATTGTAAAAATTTGCAAAGGCAATGAAAAAATATACAGAAAACTAAAAAATAAATTTATAAAGGACTGCCTGCAACTAAAAAAATGATTGTTACATCAAGAATTGTTGATTATTTAAGAAGAACAAGAGTTTTATCAGGAAGACCTTTGAAAAATATTCCTGAAGAAGAATTTGAAACAATAAATAGTTCACTCCCTTTATTAAACCTTGATGATTTAATAGAACTTGCGATGGCAGAAATCCCAGATTCAAGAAACACGTTAGTTATTGAATTAGGAAGTGAATTTGGAACAAATGGTGCTGGATATCTTGCAGAACATAAACCTCACATTCAAGTAATGTTAATTAACAAAAGAAAATGGAATGGTCATAAAAATAGACCTCATTTATTTGAACAAGATAGAAGGTTTTATGAACATGATTTAAGATTTAGTAGAGGAATAGATTTATTAGATGAACCAGATACTAAAAAAATGGTTGAAGGGATCTATTGTGCTAATGGTATTACAAATTTAACTTACCATGAATTAGAAGTAACCCCTGAAAATACCAATGATTTTTTTAAAGAAAAAATAGATGGAAGAGATGTTTTTTTAATAGGTATTCAGGCTCCTGCAGAACTTCCATTCACGATTGCACAAATGTATAATCGGTTTAATATACAAGGAATATATCTTGCTCCTACTGCATTAGAAAAAATTAAACCTAATAGATTCCCTTGGAGAATTATACAAAAAAATCTTGGTTTATCAGATCAAGAATTACAAGGTTATGTTCAATCTACATTTGATCCAAAAGCTATAGCAAACGATAAAAAAGAAATAAAAAATTATCCACCAAAATATAATTATGAGAATCCTATGGAATATAGAATTGGTCAAGCAATTAAATTAGGTATTGTTGCTGCATTAGCGGCAGAAGTTTCTGGTAAAATCTATAGAATAAATAAAACAAGTAATCGCAGAGAACTGCAAGGAAAAAAAACAGCTTCAATATATAATGGCACTGACCAAGTCGTAACAGCAAAAAGATAAAAATGAAACTCTTAAATAACCCAGATAAAAAGAAAATAATAAGACAATTAGATGAACAATTTAATATAACTAAACTTCCTTATCTTCTTTTGCAATTTGGAAAAGAAAAATTTAGACTTTTTTCAGGAAACTTATCAAAAGAAGACCTTAATCTTTTAGACAGAGAACTAAGAATTGAGAATATAGGTTTATATTTTGCAAAACAGCAAATAGACGGACTTCGATTAACACTTGACTCTTTAACTCTTCTAAAACCTCAGATAACAAAAAACATTCTTGAAATAGATAATACACAAGCAGAAAAATGGTTAAAAGGTCAAGACCTAGAAATTAAATCAGATAATAACTTTAAGGTTCTAAAATATCAAAATGAATTAATTGGATGTGGAAAATCCACTGGAGAACGAATAACAAATTCTATTCCTAAAGAAAGAAGAATTAAAAGTTAGATTACTTTGATTCTCCTTGTATTTTTCCAAGATCATTATAAACTCCAGCCACAGTTTCTACAGCTTTTTTATAAGGTCTTAACCTCCAACTAGAATAATTAGGCCCAGGAAATAAAGTTCCAACACCTACTGCTCTTCCACGATACACAAATGGGAAGTTTGCCATTTTTATCTTAAAACCAGAAACAGTAGTGGTTTCAACATAATCCCATTTAATATTTTTTTCATCCCTTGCATCTACTTTTAAAGAATTTAATAACCCTCTTTTTCCACTTTTTCCAACATAATTTAAAAATAATGGAAAATCAGAAACTCCCTCCTCAGGAATTTCTAAAAATTCTAATGTTGAAGGTGTATAAAAAACACCTCTATTTGCAAAATCAAAATAAACAAAAGGCCTTTGATTTAATTTACTTATTTTCATAAGTAATTGTAATGAAGTTTCAAATGCAAATTCTCTAAGTTCTTTATTTTCAGCCTTCAAAGGACCGGTAGTTCCTAATTGCCAAGATTCAAAGTCTATTCTTGGTGTTTCTTTTCTAGGATTTCCTAAAGATCCTATATTTCCTAAAGAATGCCTATTATCAGGAGTTATTTGGACTAAGTATCTTGCAAACAACATTCTCACCCCTTCAAATGTTGCTGGAACACTTTTTGCAATTTCAATTGTTCTAGCTTGTTCTTCAACTGTTTTTTGCAAACCCTCATTTTCTCCTAATAATCGTGAACAAGATTCTTCAGACACTCTTAATTGTTCTTCTAACTTAGAATAATCCATTTCTGCCATCTCAAACAACCATTTACTAAAATTTTTAAACATTTATATACTCTAAAAATATTAAAAAAATATGGGAGAAAAATCATATGGGGGAAATAATGGAGTAAGAGAACACTCCGGAAAACAACTTAAAAATAAAAATAGTTCTATCTCCCTCAACAATAAAAAATCTGAAAAAACCAAAACACAGTTAGATAAAACTGAATCTAGTTCTAATCAAGAATTACAAGATTATATTAAAGCAGGAAACATAGCAAAGGAAATAAGAAAATATGCAAGAGAACTAATAAAACCAGACATGCTTCTTTTAGATATTGCTCAAAAAATTCATAAAAAAATTAAAGAACTTGGAGGAAAACCTGCTTTTCCAGTAAATCTTTCAATTGATGATATTGCAGCACACTATCATCCAACACTAAATGATGATACAAAAGCCACAGGATTATTAAAAATAGATATAGGAGTTCATATAAATGGGTTTATTGCAGATACTGCTCTTTCAATTGACTTAACTCCTGATAATAAACACAAGGAATTAATTCAAGTTTCTCAACAAGCACTTGATAATGCACTTACTCTTTTAGATAAAAATCCTACCCTAAATCAAATTGGACAAACAATTCAAAAAACAATTGAAGAAGAAGGATTTTCCCCTATTATTAATCTTTCAGGACACGGTCTTGATAAATATGATATTCATGCAAAACTTACAATCCCAAATTATGGAAATGACAATGAAAATAAATTAGATTCAGGTTCCTATGCAATTGAACCTTTTGCAACAACAGGAGAAGGAAAAGTTTACAACAGTGTTTCAGGAAATATTTATGCTTTAACAAATCCAAAAAATCCAAGAAGCCCAACTGCTAGAAAAATTCTTGATTATGTTATAGAAACTTACAAAACCCTACCTTTTTCATTAAGAGAAATGCAAGAGGAATTTGGACCTATGGCAAGACTTGCAATGCGTGAATTAGAACAAGCAGACATAGTTCACAACTTTCCTCAATTAATAGAAAAGTCTCATAAACCTGTTTCTCAAGCAGAACACACTTTTATTAAAACTCCTGAAGGAAAAATAATTATAACAACTAGAGAATAAAAACCTACATCCTAATTAACAGAATAATCAACCATTTCTCCACAACAAGAACTTGCTCTTGGATAAACTCCTTGCGGACCTGAATAAACATTTGGAGAAGATGAATGATTTGCTACACCACCCTTAGAAAGATTTGAATAAAAATCACCAACAGGATTTCTAATATGGGTACTCTCTCTCACTCTAAAATCCTCAGAAAATTCATCTCTTACATTTCTAACTCTTCCAGATGAAGAACTATAAGGACTTCTCAATGGAGTAATATCATATTGAATATCTCTTAAATCTGGAGTTATTTTTCCTGGTTTAACTTCCTCAAATCTAGGTTTATCAAAAGCACTATCCCTTACATCTAAAGATTGCGAAGAATCACTACCAGAATAAGTTCCATTAACATCTGAAAGACCCGAAGAATACTCTGGTGAAGAACCTCTAACTAACGAAAGATCAATTCCCCCACACACCCCACCTTTTGCTGAACATACCATTTATTTTTTCTTCTTTAAACTCTTTTTTTCATTTACTTTTATCTCTTCTTTTATCTCCTTACCAATTGAACTTGAAACTTCTTTAAAAGATTTTTCAAAATCTTTTTTTTCAATTGTTAAATTTTCTTTTCCTTTACTTTTATAAACTCTTTTTATAGCAGAAATACCTGCATTTCTACATAAAGATTCTATATCTGCTCCAGTCCATGAGTCTGTTTTAATAATATAATCATTTAATTTAACAGAATTACTAAGGGGCATATTTCTTGTATGAACATTAAATATTTTCTCTCTTGCATCTTTATCTGGAATAGGTAATTCCAAAATAGCATCAATTCTTCCAGGCCTTAACAAAGCAGGATCAATTAAATCTTTTCTATTAGTTGCAGCCATAACAACAACTTTTTCAAGTTCTTCAACTCCATCAAGTTCTGTTAATAATTGATTAACAACTTTTTCTGTAGAATCATTTAATGAAGCTCCTCTTTGTTTAGTAATACTATCAAATTCATCAAAAAATATTATTGAAGGAGCAACCTGCCTTGCTTTTTTAAATATCTCTCTAACATGTTTTTCACTTTCCCCGACCCATTTACTTATTAATTCAGGACCTTTTACAGAAATAAAATTCGCATTTGATTCAGTAGCAACTGCTTTTGCTAATAAAGTTTTTCCAGTTCCAGGAGGACCTGAAATAAGAACGCCTTTAGAAGGTTTTATTCCTGCTTTTTCATATAAATCTGGACGAAGTAAAGGTAATTCAACTAACTCTCTTAATTTTTCCTTAGCATTTTCTAATCCTCCAACATCTTCCCATTTAACATGAGGTTTATTAATCAAAACTTCTCTCATTGCACTTGGTTCTACAAATCTCATAGCATCAATAAAATTTTCTCTAGAAACCTTAATCTTATCTAAAATTTGAGTTGGAACTTTTTCCTGCAAATTTTTAAGTTCAGAAAAATAAGGTTTAATAGCTTTTAATCCTGCTTCTTTACATAATACTTCTATATCTGCTCCTGTAAAACCAATTGTTTTAATAGCAATCTCATCAAAATCCACATCCTTGTTTAAAGGCATTCCCCTTGTATGAATTTGTAAAACTTCTTTTCTTCCTTTTTCATCAGGAGGATTAATTTTTAGTTCTCTATCAAATCTTCCAGGCCTTCTTAATGCTTCATCAATATCTTCAGGCCTATTAGTTGCAGCCATAACAACCACCTGCCCTCTAGATTTTAATCCATCCATTAAAGTTAATAATTGCGCTACAATTCTTTTCTCTGTTTGATCTATTCCTTCTCCCCTTTTAGGAGCAATAGAATCAATTTCATCAATAAAAATTATTGAAGGAGCATTTTTTTCAGCTTTTTCAAAAATCTCTCTAATATGTTTCTCACTTTCTCCATAATATTTGCTCATGATTTCCGGACCTGCAATTGAAAAAAATGTAGAATCTGTTTCTGTAGCAACTGCTTTTGCTAATAAAGTTTTTCCAGTTCCAGGAGGTCCTGTAAGTAAAACACCTTTTGGCGCCCCTACTCCAAGTTTTTGAAAAACTTCTGGATGTTTCATAGGCAATTCTACCATTTCACGAATTAATTCTGTCTCATTTTTTAGTCCTCCAATATCCTCATAAGAAACCCCTGTAGCTTTCAAATCTCCTACAAAAGGTTCATCTGAAACTATAATTTTCGTACTTGGAGTAACAATTACATAACCTTTAGGATTTACCTTAGAAACCACATAACCAAGCCTTGTTCCAAAAACATCAATAATTATTTTCTGGTTTAAAGAAAGAGGCCTGTGTAAAAGTTTAGTATGAAAATATTCTGTAGGCTCATCACTAAATCTTACTTCTTGTAATGGAGACAATGTAATTGTTTTTGCTTCAGAAATTTTAGCAGGACTAATTATTACTTTTTCTCCAATAGAAGCTCCAATATCTGAACGAGTTACTCCATCAAGCCTTATAATTTCTTTATCTTCATCTCCTTTAATAGAACGCATTATTTTTATAACAATAGCTTTCTTAGATTTAATTTCAATTATATCTCCAGAAACTAATTTCAAAGAATCCATTATCTTAGAAGGAACTCTAACAATACCCTGGTCTATATCTTCTTGCAAAGATTCAATGACTTCTAATTCAAAAAATTTTTCTTCCATTTTATTTTTTATTGAAAGTTATTTCAAGCACTCCATTTCTCATAGTATGTTTAGGTTTATTTAAATTCAAAAAATTAGGAAGAACTTTGTTTATAAAAACTCCCCTACATAATTTTTGTGTAAGATAATCTTGAACATTCTCTCTTTCACACTCAGTTTTAACAGACTCTATATCCAACTCTTTTCCTCTTATTTTTACATTAACATCTTTTTCACTATAACCGGGTAATTCAAAAACAAGATAGATATTATCCAGAGTCTCAATAAAATCAATAACTCTTTCTTCTTCTTCTCCTTCAATTATAGGTTTAGACCCATTACTAGCCTGGCCTTGTCTTTGACCAAGAAATTCCTTAAAAATATCTTCAAACGGATCGTCATTAAAAAAATTCATTTTTCTTGTCTCCTTATGTCCTTTTAAATTTATTTTTATCCTAAATAACTAACAGGATTTTCTAAAGCTGCTTTTGCAGATTTTAAATAATTTTCCTCAACATTCTGATATTTTTCAACATCTCGTTTACTTACTGAAGCTTTTACTTTTTTAAACGCTTCTTCAAAATGTATCAGATTAACTTCTTTTGCCTGTATATTCTCTCGCAAAGCTAACATTGCTGCCTCTCGAACAAAAGATTCTATATCTGCACCAACATATCCTTCAGTTATTTCAGAAAGATAATACAATAACTTATCCTTATCTGATAATTCTTTAAAATCAATTTTTTTATTTTTTGGTTTTTTATCTTCCTCAGAGACTTTTTCTATAGTTTCTATTTTTAGATTTTTAAATTGATTATCAAGTTTTTTAGATTCTTCTTTTGTCAAACTAATTGGCATATTTTTAGCATGAATCTTAAATATTTTTTCTCTTCCCACTCTTTCTGGAGAAGTAACTAACAAAATCCTATCAAATCTTCCAGGACGCAAAAGTGCAGGATCTAACATATCAGGCCTATTTGTTGCACCAATAACTATAACATTTGATAAATCTTCAATACCATCCATTTCAGATAATAATTGGTTTAAAACACGTTCAGTAACTTTAGTTCCTGCTTCTAATCCACGCTTACCAGCCAATGAATCTATCTCATCAAAAAATATAATACAAGGACTTACTTGTCTTGCTCTTTCAAATATTTTTCTAACTCCTTCTTCTGATTTTCCGACCCACATACTTAATAAACTTGGTCCTTTTACTTGTATAAAATTCGCTTCACTTTCTTTTGCAACTGCTTTTGCTAATAAAGTTTTTCCAGTTCCAGGAGGACCATAAAGTAAAAGTCCTTTTGGAGGTTTTATTCCAAGATTAATAAATGATTCTGAATATTTTAAAGGCCACTCAACTGCTTCTCTAAGTTCTTGTTTAACATTCTCTAACCCTCCAATATCTTTCCAACCAATATTTGGAGTTTCAACTAAAACTTCTCTCATAGCACTAGGCCTAACAACCTTTAACGCATCTTTAAAATCCTTATACTTAACTTTTAATTCTTTTAAAACTTCTTCAGGAATTTCCTCATTTTCTTTTAGATTTATCCTAGGTAAAAGTCTTCTTAAAACAACCATAGCAGCTTCTTTTGCAAGTGCACTTATATCTGCTCCAACAAAACCATGGGTAACCGCAGATAATTCTTCCAAACTAACATCTTTAGTCAATGGCATACATCTAGTATGAATCTTTAATATCTGTAGCCTTCCTTTTTTATCTGGAGCTCTTAACTCTACTTCTCTATCAAATCTTCCAGGCCTTCTTAATGCTTGATCTATAGAATTAGGACGATTAGTAGCACCAATAACAACAACTTTTCCTCGAGATTGTAAACCATCCATCATTGTCAACAACTGACTAACTACTCTTCTTTCAACTTCTCCCCCAGAATCTTCTCTTTTTGGGGCAATAGCATCAAGTTCATCTATAAAAATAATACTTGGTGAATTTTTTTCAGCTTCTTCAAATAAATCTCTTAATTTTTTCTCACTCTCTCCATAAAATTTACTCATAATTTCAGGACCATTTAATAAAATAAAATTTGCTTCTGATTCATTTGCAACTGCTTTTGCTAGTAAAGTTTTTCCAGTTCCAGGAGGTCCATGCAATAAAACTCCTTTTGGTGGTTCAATACCCAGTCTTTCAAAAACCTCAGGATGTTTTAAAGGAACTTCTACCATCTCCCTTATTTTTTTAACTTCATCAGTTAATCCTCCAATATCTTCATAGGTTACTTCAGGAAGATTTTCTTCTGAAACTTCAACAGCCTTGCTACTTAATACTAAATCAGTGTTTTCAGTTATAATACAAGGTTGTGTAGGATTTGTATTTACAATTATAAATCTAACTTGTTGCATACCGCCCCCTAAATTTCCAAAACCCATTCCACCAAACATCTCATTTAAATTTCCAAAAATATCATTCACATCACCAAATTCATCACCCATAACTTCTTTTCTTCTTTGAACTCCTCCTAAAACAATAATATCTCCTTTAACAACAGCACGACCAAATAATCCTGGTTTTAAATCCCCTTGCACACGAACTCCTTTTTGAGCAGGAGCAATTGTAATTTTTTTAGCTTCTCTAACCTCTGCCCTGTTTATAATAACACTTTCACTTACTCCGGTTCTTGCATTTTTCCTAATAATACCATCAATTCTAATAATTCCTTCTCCAACATCAGCAGGATAAGCTTTATCTGCTATTGCAACAGTTTCTTTCCCACCCTTAATAAATATAACATCTCCTCTTTTAATTCCAAGTTCATTCATTACTTCATAATCTATCCTTGCAATTCCTTTATATGCATCATCTTGTAATGCTTCTGCAACTCGTAATTTAATACCTTTGTTTAATGCCATTTGAATCTTGTTCTTCTTTAACTTCTTTATTTATTTTACTAGGATTACACGCAAAACTTAAACTAATTCTCCCAAACTCCTCAAAACATAATCTAACCATATTATTTGCTACTTTTTCTTGTTCTCTCATGAAATTAACAATTTCTTTAGGAATAGAGACTGCATAACTATTTCCTACAAATCTCATTTTAACATTAAATTGTTTATTTTTTAGGTTTATAAAGTGATTGTATTCATGTTCATCTTTTGGATGAACAATCTTAGAATTACATTTAGGACAAATAATAGCTCTTAAAAGAAATCTGTTCCGTTCAATAGTTGCCTTCTTCATCTCCACACCACATTTTTTACATAAAATTATGTTGTCAAAGATATCTGTAACCATTTTTCTATTTTATTGTTTGATAAATTTTTTAAATTTTTATGAATATAAACCCTGACTGAGCAGGTGTCATACCAAAAATATGTCCTTACTCTTCCAGGGAAAAGAGGTGTTTATTGAAACTATATAAAATCTTCAAAAGAAGATTGGTATATACCTTCAGTATACACAATGAACAGATACTTTATAAATCTACCGGTTTCAAAAGACCATTAAAAATTATTTGATTTTATCAGATACTCCAAGAGATTTATCAAAAAATAAATGATTTAAAAACTTATAAACCAATTCTTTAAAAACCTATTTTCCTAACACTAATTATGAATTTAAATGAATCAAAAGAGGTTGTTAAAAAATCCTGGGATTGGATTTGGAATTCAGATTCTATTTGGAGTTGGTTTATAGCACTAGGTTTAATTTTTCTATTTGTTAAATTTATATTTTTCCCAACCCTATCACTATTAACAGGTTCATCATTACCCTTAGCTGGTGTTGAATCTTCAAGCATGGACCACAGAATTACAAAAAATAGCATTGAAAAACTTGAACTATGTGGTAATCAATATTCAAAAAAAGAACATATAAATTTTAATGAATATTGGGATATTTGTGGAGAATGGTATGAAAAAAAAGATATAAGCAAAGAAATGTTTTCAGATTTTACATTAAGAAACGGATTTAGTAAAGGAGATATTATCATAGTATGGGGAAGATTTGAACCAAAAATAGGAGACATAATAATTTTTAAACCTAATCAAGAATCTAAAGCCCCGCGACCAATAATTCATAGGATTGTAAAAATAAATGCAGATAAAACTTATCAAACCAAAGGAGACCATAACTCTGATCAATTACAAGGATTACCTCAACATAATTATACTGATGAAACAACAATTTCTAAAGATCAGATTATTGGAAAAGCAATATTCAAGATACCATTTCTAGGATGGATTAAAATCTGGCTAACAGAGTTTATTAATAAATTAACTCCTAAAAACTTTTTCTAAAAACAATTCTGACTTTTATAGAAGATAAATCAAAAAAAACTAATTTTTAGTAGCCTAAGAGATATTTCGAAATCTTAAAGATAAAAGATTAAATAGAAAGGTATTTAAATCATAATCAATAAAACAAGTAATGGAATTTTGTCCAAAATGTGGGTGTGTTTTAGTTGAGGAAAAAAAAAAATTCAAGTGTCCAAGGTGTAATTATAAATCCAAATCCAAAGTTAAAATAGAGTCTTCTGAAAAAATTACATTAAAACCCAAAATTGGAATTATTACTGATAAAGATACAGATGTTTTTCCAGTAACAAATGCAAACTGTCCTAAATGTGATAATAAAGAAGCTTACTTTTGGACATCTCAAACAAGGGCCGGAGATGAAGCAGAAACTCGTTTTTTTAGATGCACAAAGTGCAAACATACTTGGCGAGAATATCACTGATATTATATTAAACTATATTTAACAGAGTAAAACTAATTTCTAAGAATTTAAAAATAAAAAATCAACTAATTATTTATCTTTTTTTCGTGAAAAAAGACTTTCCCCAAACAGCACATAATAAAATATTCTTTTAATAAACCAGTACATACCAACTAAAACACCTGCCCAAAAAAATCCAACAAAAGGCATATCATCTTCATAAAAAATACCAAGAATACCAAAAACCATCAATGCAACGAAAAAAAATATAAAAGAACCCCAAAATACTACTTGAAGCAATCTATAATACCATTTTTTGTGGAATGTTTCCTTGTTCAACATCTTAATATTTTAGAGATTTAATCACCTGTTAGTTCCCTCATTCCAAGATGATCTCTTAAAAAAAGAGCAGTTAAATAATCATCTGGAGCTGCGTTAAGTATCCTTCTTATAACTCTTCCATATTTCTGTAATTCCTGATATCCTAAATCAACTTCAGTATTCCACTCTTTTTTTCTAGGATTAAAAGTTTTAAGATTGTCTAAATAAACTCCTCCGTCTCTACTCAAAATACAGGTAGCATCTACTATTTTTTCATCCTTTCGAATATAATGAAGATTTACCTCAAGTCCTGATTTTGCATCGAAAGAACTTAATCTATCTGTTGTCGTACTCACAGTTAATTGTAGAGTTCTTAAATTCTCAGTAAGACTTGACCGAGGTTCAGGAAACCCCCTACACATAAACCTATTAGATTCAATTTCATAAGTTACTCTATCATCCATTTATTTATGAATTATCATGAACTTATAAATATTTTTATAGTAAAAAATAACTTAATTTAAAAAACCAGATAATTGTTTATTTCAGAAAAAGAAACTAATTCTAAACATACCCTGTTCAAACTTGGCAAGAGTATCACTACTACACTATTAAATATTCTTAAAAACTATTTAAAACTAACAAAATTATCACTAAATCTTAATAAAAAAATTTAAAATTCTTTAAACAAAATCACTTCACACAACTACAAGGTTTATAACCTTGGTTTAAGGCAGTGTCTTTTACCTTAAAAACAACTTTGCTTTTAGGTTTTATATTCTTTGCGTAAGGGCATGCAGGAATATGGAATTTCTTTCCTTCCTTTGCAGCAACAAAAGATGCTGTTCTAGACTTAACTGTTTTAACTACATTCACACTTTTCTTATCTCTTTTCAGCTCAGAAATCATATTTTCTACTTTTTCTTGGCTTTCAGCCAATCTCAAAACATTATTTTTAAGTTCTAGCATATCTTTTCTTACCCTTGTAAAAGAATTCACCAGATTAGATTCTAATTTATTCATTGTAAAAACACTAATAATAAAGGGTATTTAAAACTTTTGTTTTTGTCATTTTATAATAGTTACTAAAATAAGGGTACCTAAGTATACTCCTCATTATTTACCAATCTAAATAACTACTATTCAATCTAATTGCATGAACTTTGTAAATAATTATTTTTATATCTAATTGCAAAACCTGTGTAAACAGATTTTGCAACAGCAGAAAAACATAAGGTTAAACCTAAAGCTACAAAACTTGCTACAGCAGCTTCTTTAAAATCTCCTTTCCCTAAATTTTCTCCAATTCCAGGAGCAAATAATAATGAAGGTGCTGCACCATATAAAACACAACCAGTACCAACTGTTAAATCAAAAGTACAATCTTTAATCTTACTTACTAATGTTTTTTTTTCATTCATGTAATTATCTTAAAGAATCTATCTTAATAAAATTATTTATAACTAAAAATAATAATTAAATTCAAAAAAAATGGGAATTTTTCATTTATCAACACATTTTTAAATTAAAAATAACTCAAAAAAGCATAATCAATGCCTCTGTAGCTCAGTCTGGTTAGAGTACCTGACTCTTAATCTAACACATATATCAATAAGAAGATTACAAAAAGGCAAATATTATAAAGTAAAATCACAAATCATATTTAATGGGGATGTAGCTCAGTCCGGTTAGAGTACCTGACTCTTAATCAGGGTGTCGCAGGTTCAAATCCTGTCATCCTCATTTTTATTAATTACAATATACTTAAACTTATAAATTTACAAATGAGGCTATCCGACAATAGCAATTTTTCGAGTTTTTCAAGAAAATTTAGTCTTTTAAACCTCTGTATTCACAATTTTTAATTTAACATAAGAATTATCAGACAGCCTGAAATGATTATTAATTTTTACATAATCACTGTATCATATATAATCCAATACTCTTAAGCAAGGTGTCGCAGGTTCAAATCCTGTCGGGGGCATTTTTTATTTTTTAAAATCTCAGGATTCCCTAGTGAAATTAACATATAGTGCGTTTCAACACTTCAATACCTCATTTATTCTTTAGTAAACACACTTCATAAGTCCATGAATTTGTCAATTAGAAAACATAAGATTAGAAAAAGAGAATAAAATCATAAAAAAAGAAACAAAAAAATTATTAATTAATTGGTATCATTAACCTATCTCCAAAAATGAAAACTACAAATATTCTCAAAAAGATAACAAAAAAGGCAATAACCCAGGATTATGGTTGCAACAATTATAATTATCCAAACTAGTTTAAGGATTAATTCTTTAAGTTCCATTTTTATTAGTTTACTTCTTTTATTAAACTAGGTTTACTTGTTTTGGTTCAAAACAACTTTCCTTTGCCTTATAACCACATTTCTTGCATTGTGTTACGCAAAAAAATCCATCTTTCATTTCTAGAATTACGTTTTCGCTTCCACACATAGGGCAAGTTGGAGAACTATACCCATCTAAATCATCTTCATGTTTAATTACCATTTTTTATTTTCCATTTAAATTTATTAATTTGCTTTTTCATAACTTACAACTAAATTAGTTCTTACAATTTGGCTTTCCTCATCCCTTTTGAAATTAAAAGTCTCATTAAAGTTTTCTATTAACTTCTTTGAAAAATTAATCTCTTTTAGTAATCTTTCTGTCATAGAAAAAAAGCAATAAGTGCATATGTTTAGACCAACCCTACCACAGATTATACATTTACCTTCGTTTAAAGTCTCAAAAGATAAAATATTTCTTATCTTATCAATTATAAAATCTCTATGTATTTTATTAACCTCATTATCTAATAACCAAGCATAAACTTCTCTAAGATAACAATCAATACAAATCGGATTTGTTATTGGATACAAGCAAATAGTGCAGTTTTCTTTTTCCATGTTTAATTAAAGCATCTATTTTATTAAAAGGAGCGTAGTCTTTTTTATACAACACTTTTTTAAGAAATTTCTTTTGTTTGATTCCACAAAATTTCAAAGTATTTGCTGTATGGATCAGTAACATTTTTATCTTTAATTGTTATTGAATGAGGAACATTACTAAATATCAAAAAAACAAGGGGGTGTCATAATATCTTACCCTCCTAAATTACTCTAAATCAAAAACTTTTTCATTAATCTATTTCATCCAAAGAACTTATAAAATAAGAATCCTCTATATCTGTTAGATTACTAAAAAATGGAAAATTCTAAAAATATCTCTAAAACAATGAAAGTTCTAGCAAAACATTTTCATTATACACAAAGAACCACACTTAATCGTATGCGTAAACCTGAGAAAATTTCAAATAAAAAAAAATTTTCTGGGCCCAGAAAATCCGAATATAATGAAGATTTTCTTTGGAAACCAGACCCATTTAAAATATTAATTTCATGTCTGATTTCATTAAGAACTAAAGACAATACAACAAAAACAGTTTCTGAAAAACTTTTCAAAATAGCAGATACTCCTCAAAAAATCCTAAAAATTCCAACAAAAAAACTTGAAAAAATAATCTTCTCATCAGGGCATTATAAAAAGAAAACAAAAACTTTAAAACATGTTTCTAAAGAAATCTTAGAAAGATTTGATAACAAAGTTCCAGATAACAAAACTAAATTATTATCAATAAAAGGAATTGGACCAAAAACAGCAAACATAGTTTTATGTTTTGCATATCAACAACTAGTCCTACCAATAGACACTCACTGTCACAGAATCCCTAATCGTCTTGGATGGGTAAAAACAAAAACACCTGAACAAACAGAACTAGAATTAACAAAAATTCTTCCAAAAAAATACTGGAGAGAATTTAATGCTATCTTTGTCTTATTTGGAAAAACTATTTGCCAACCAATTTCTCCATTTTGTAGTATTTGTCCCATAGAAAAATACTGTCCAAAAATTAATGTTATAAAGACTAGATAAGATTAAAATAATCTAAATCTCCTTATAAAATTATTAAATACCTACTAACTAATAAAAAATTACAAACTGTTTATTAAAAAAAAAATAAAAAAGCACCTCTAAGGAAAAATTAAACTAAATGTCTTCTAATAGCATCGATATGTTCTGAAATTTCCTCACCTTTCTTTGTTAACTCAATTAACTTTATTCTACCTTTTTTCTTAAAACTTACTAATCCAAGAACTTCTAAAGTTTGTAATATCTTCACCGCATGTGAATATGTACAATCAACTTCTTTAGCAAGCACTGAACCATATCTCGCCTTAGACATCTTTCTTAAAGCAACCAACATTAATGCTGGTTTCCTTCTGAAAAAAATATCAAAATTATCTTTCATGTTTTATTTATTTATTTATTTAATCAAAGATTTAAAAAATCTTTAATTTATATGTCTTAAAAGAGTACATTTGTTATGTAATCTTTTAAAACTATATATTATATGTCATATATTAGCTTATAAAGCTTTTGATAAAAAAATTTAACCAATCAGTAACAAAATTCAGTTATGTTAAAATAATAGTA
>CAZJPU010000016.1:0-15442 GCA_964548105.1 Candidatus Woesearchaeota archaeon
ATTTTCCATGATTTTTCTTTTTTTCTTATTCTTTTTTATAATTATCTTTAGAAAAAACAGTTTTTATAGGTTTCTTTATTTTTAAAATAGAAATTATTTCATCCATTCTTTTAAATCATCTAAAAAACCTTTTATAGAATCATCAGTTTTAGGATGTTTTGTCATTGGCTTAAAATGTTTATAACCTGCCGTAACAATATGAGCTCCAGAACTCCAACAATCTGTGATATCTTTTGGATGTCTAATACTTCCTATGATTATTTCACAATCTAATTTTGAATCATCAATAAAATCTCTAACATTTTCAATTATCTCTAATTGATTTTCACTAATACTATTAGCTTTGTTATAATCGATTAACCGATTATAAAATAAAGAAACATACCTTGCTCCAGCTAAAACTCCAAGAAGAAGTTGAGATTCAGTAAAACAACAAGTAAAATTAACATTGATTCCTTGTTTAGAGAGTTCTCTTACTGCTTGTAATTCTTCCCATCCTGCAGGTATTTTAATAGCAAGATTTTCATAACCTATCATTTGTACAATTTCTTTTGCTTGTTCAACCATTTCAGAAGGATTTTCAGTAAAAACTTCTACACTTAATGATATTCCTGGAGAATATTTATTACAAAGGTCTGCTATTTTTTTAATATGTTCAACATATCTTTCTAAGAAAGGTTTTTCAGAATCACCTTTTGGAACTTTTGCAACTAGACTAGGATTTGTAGTAACTCCTTGAATAACTCCTTTTTTAAGGCCATCTTCAATTTCGTTTAAATCAGCAGTATCTATGAATAGTTTCATGTTTTTATATAGAAAAGGGGTTTTTAAAAGTTATTGGGGTGGAATATATAGAAATCAATAAAGCTAAAAAATTGATTAAACTTCCCTATGAACATAGGTTTTTCCATCTTCTACAAGTTTAGAGTCTTTATCATCATCTTTTGTAGAAATTTCAATTATTACTGAATCTTCTATACCTATTCTCATATGCATAGCTCCTTGAGGAATTACAAAAACATCTCCTTGTTCTAATGTGATTGATTTGTTTTCTGCACGTCCAACTCTTAGGCCGACTTTTATTTTTCCAGATTGCACAATATAAGCTTCTTTTTTACTAACATGATATTCTAAACTGCTTTGAGAGTTAGCATTTTTTAAGATTAATTTTGCTGCTAAATGTTCATTTGAAGCAATGTTTTTAATTTCTCCCCAGTATTTTTCAAGGTTGTTAAAAGTGGGTTTTGGAGTTGAAAAATCAGGATTATAATTTTGAGATGAAAAAACATAGACAATGCTATCAGATTCTACAGTTAATTCAAAAATAAAACCTTTTGGAAGAGTAATTGAGTATCCTTTTTCAATTACAAGGTCTTCTTTTGAATCATCTGTTTTTATTATAATTTTTCCAGATTCTACAAATAATATTCCTTGGGGAATATTAGGTCTTCCATTATAACCTTGCTTAAAAAAATATTGTTTTAAAGAAAATTCGTGTTCATTAACTGCATTAACAAAATAACCGTATTTTGTTTGTATTTTTTCTGGATGTGTTTTCTTTGATGCTATTTCTTCAAAAGTGCTTCCAAAAGCCATTTTTAATTTTGGTTTTCCTGACCATAATATTTATCTTTCCCATGTTTTCTTTTAAAATGTCTTTCTAATAAACTTGTTTCGATTTCTCTATGCCTTCCATAATTTTGTGATAAAACAATTGTTCTATAAGCTAATCTTGCTACTTGTTCTAAAATCATTGCATTTTCAACTGCTTTTTCAGCAGTTTCACCAAAAACAAAAACTCCGTGATTTGGTATAAGACACGCAGGAGTTTCTAAAGGATTAATCTCTTTTTCTTTAAAATATTTAACTATTTTTTTACCAAGATTTTTTGTATATTCTCCTAATTCTTCGTTTTCTAATCCTGGTATTAAAGGAATTTCTCCAAAAAAATGATCTGCATGAGTTGTTCCTAAACAAGGAATTGGAATTTTTGCTTGTGCAAAAGCAGTAGCATATTCAGAATGTGTATGGACAATACTTTTAACTTCTTTTAATCCTTTATAAATTTCTATATGAGCAGGACTATCAACAGAGGGTTTACTAGAATCTTTATAAAATCCATTTAAATCAATTTTTACAATCTTTTCAGGAATTAATTCTTTAAAAGAAACTCCGCTAGGTTTTATATAAATAAATTCATTATTAGAATCTATTTGACTAACATTTCCCCAGGTTCCAAAAACTAAACCAGATTCTGAAATTGATTTGTTTGCGATGCAAACTTGTTTTTTTATTTGTTCTTCCATTTTTTATAAAACTAATTTTTTTAATCCTTCGCAAAACTTGGTGCAGTTTTGTTCAAGAATTGTGTATTTATAACCCTTTTGTAAAAGAAAATCTCTTAGATCATCTTGTATATTTGAAGGACATATAATTTGATAATTTTTAAATCTTTTTGCAGCCCATTCTACCATTGTTATATCATTTTTACCATCTCCGCAGACATAAACTTGAATATCTTCAGGTATTTCAAATTTTGATAGTGCAATTTCTAATCCCTTTCCTTTTAAATATAAATCTTCACCTAGTCTTGGATAAAGATCTATAGCATCTTTCCATACTACTAATCCTGCAATATCTCTCCAATTAGGAAATCTTTTATCTAGAACTTCTTTAATTAATCTACCAATTTTTTCAAAAACAGGTTTTTGTTGATTTAAATCATCATCTAAAAATCCTTTTACACTTCTATAAACTTGTTTAACGTCATTATCCTGGCCTTGTATAACTGTTAGATTCTCTGGTACTTCAAAAGGTTCATAATCTGATTTACCAAAAGGTTTTGCTTGAAATCTATTATTTTCTAAAGTAATATCCTTTCCAGAAACTAAGAAAAATCCTTTTTCTTTGAAAAAATCAATAGTTTCTTGATTAAAAAAAACATCTCTTAATTGTTTAAATAAAGGGTCTGTTGCCTCTGCAGCATTATAAACAACATCATTATTAGTTTGAACAAAAAATCCATCTTCATAAACTCCTATTGGAAAAATAGATCCTAATTCTTCTTTTTTAATTCCTCCATGATTTAAACCCTTAATTGTTAATGATTTTGGTCTTGAAGTTGCAATACATAATATATTTTCACTTGAAGACGCAAGTTCTCTTAAATAATTGGCATTTTCCGGAGTTATAGCTGGAAATTGGGGATTTTTTGGTCCAAGAGTATCATCTAAATCAAATATAAATAATCTTTTTATTTGTGTCATTTTAATTACTCCTATAATTACTAATATAATTAATAAGTTCTTGTTTTTTTGGAGTTGTTGTTCCTATTTCTTTTATTGATAAACCAGCCCAGATATTACCTAAATAAAGTGCTTCATTTGGATTATTTAAAGGATCTGTTAGTGAAAAAGCTGCAAGAAAAGAATCTCCTGCTCCGCAAGAATCTTTTTCAGGTATTTGAATTGCTTGTTTATGAAATTTGTTTTGGTTTAAATATAAAAGAGAACCTTGATTTCCTAAAGTAATACAGATTCCTGAGTTTAATATTTCAGCAAGTTTTTCAGGATTTTCTAAACTAAATTCTGGATAAATTTCTCTTGCTTCTTTTAAATTCATACAAATTATATCTGCTCCTGAGTAATCTTTGTGATTTGCCTTACTCATAAAAAGTTGAGAGGCAGCGATTACAAATTTATTATTTTCTTTTGCAATTTGTTTTAAAGAATCAATAAGTTGTTTAGGTAGTAAACCATATCTATAATCTGATAAAATAATTGTATCATAATTATTAATTGTTTGTCTTACAAACTCTATTATTTTAGCTACTGAATTAGAATTTATCTCATTCTCATCAATTTTATGCAATTCAAAATGTTTAGATTTAACCCCTGCTTTTTCTACCCAAAATCTTTTTTTAACTATTGTTTTTCTATTTGGTTCTTTTATTGGAATTAAATTAAAATTTTCATGTTTGAAGTTTTCAAAGTGCTCTGCATCCTTATCTTCTCCAAGAGCTGTTATAAATGTTATTTTTGCTTCAAGTTCTAATAAGTTTTTAACTAGGTTTGAAGCTCCTCCCCAAGAATACTCTGTTTTATCTTCAATTGCAAATAATGTAGGAGTTTCTAGAGATAATCCTTTTGCAGTTGTATGAACATGTTCATCTAAAATTGAATCTCCAATCACTAGAATTTTTTTATTTTCAAAATTTTTAATTAAATCAAGAATTATTTGTTTTCTTCGATCTTCTTCCATGTTTCTATTTCTTTAATTTTTTTTAAGGTGTCTGTTGTTGAATATTTCTCTATAAGGGGAAAAATTTTTACCTGAATTTCATCAGGAATTTTATCTCTTTTTCTAACTTCTTCTGAAGTCCATTCTCCACCTTTTACTACTATATTAGGTTTAATTTTGTTTATTAAATTAATTGTTTCTAGATCATCAAAAATTATAACTTCATCTACTACACCAAGAGCTTCAATAACCTTTTTTCTATCATCTTGATTGTTTATTGGTCTATCTGGACCTTTAAATTCACGAGCAGAACTATCTGAGTTCATAGCAACAATTAATTTATCTCCTAAACTTTTTGCAAACTTAAATAGCTCTATATGTCCTGAATGTAAAACATCAAAGACACCATTAGTAAAAACGACTGTTTCTGGTTTATGATAAGAAATTCTTTCAACTCTTGGAACATGTCTTCCTTCTCCAAAAGGGGTTTCTAACCAAGTTTGAATAATTTCTTCTGCTCTTCTTGGAGGTGTTAACCAAGCTCCTAAACATAAAACATTGGAATCATTATGTTCTCTAGATTTTGGGGCAGATTCTAAATTATGAATTAGTGCTGCACGAACATTTTCAAATCTATTTGCAGTAATTGACATTCCAACACCAGTTCCACAAATTAAAATACCCTTAGGAGCATCTTGATTATGAACTATTTGTCCTAATTGATAAGCATATTCTGTGTAATCTACTTTTGTAGATTCTGAATAAGGCCCTAAATCTATAGGATTATATCCTTTTTCCTTTAAATAATTATAAAGATATTTCTTTAATGCTACGCCATTATGGTCTGCTGCTAAAACAATAGTTTTATCATCCATTTTATATATTTGAAAACTTTTAGAGGTATAAATCTTATTAATTTAGGTTTTTTAAAGATTTAGTTACTGGAATAAAGGTAAAATATCTGCTTTAAGAGAGAGTTCTGAAAGAGTATTAACAACTAAATCTGCTTGAGATAAATCTAGGTAATGATTATGAGGCATTCTATGTGAAACACACCTCATTCCTGCTTTTTTAGCAGATTCTATTCCTTGAGGAGTATCTTCAATTGCCAAACAATTAGATGGATTAACTCCTAATCTTTTTGCTGCTTCAATATAAACATCTGGTGCAGGTTTTGAATTAGCAACATCTTCTGCACCTGAGACTACTACTTGAAATAAATCGAAAATTCCAATTCTCTGTAAATCTTGTTTTATAAAAGAACGATAATCTGAAGATGCAACTGCCTGCTTATAGGTATTAGAAACAGATCTTAAAAAATCAATTGCTGGTTGGATTGGGTTAGGAGGGGATTGTTTTTTTAATCTTGGAAGAATTACTTTTTCAGTATGATAAATTAAATTTTCAGGGGTAATTTCAGGATTTTTTTCAGCAAGTCCAAATTCTTGAATCTGCATTCTAGCCATCTCTATTCCAGGAGCTCCTAAATTCCTATAATACCAATCATCACAGTTTTGAACACCATATCTTTCCAAAGATTGTTTATGAGCTTGTGCTTTAAATGATTCAGTATCTACTAATACTCCATCCTTATCCCAAACAAATGCTTCAAGTGCCATTTTAAGTATTTCTTATTTATTAGGATATAATGTGTTTTTAAAGGTTTAGAGAGTTAAATTTCTGTTAAAATTAATAATCAATAATGTTATTGGGAAAACCCATACTTTAAATACTCTTCAAATCAAATAAAATTAAATATGATGGAATTACTAGATATTGTTGAAAGTTCTACTGTTGCTTTATTAGATGTAGATGGTTGTTTAATAAAAAATATTAAATCTAGACATATCCCTACTAGAACTACTTTTGCTGACGCCCTAATAGAAAGAGGATTGTTAAAACCCTCAGAACGTGAACAAGCACTAGAAAAAATGACTGGACCAATTTCTACTGTTTGGAGAGAATTTCTTGATCCTCAACAAATATCGCTTTCAGAAGCAATTTTATTGTTTGGAAATAGTTTTATAGGACAAGAATCTCCTTGTCCACCTTATGAAAGGGCTATTGAGTCTATAGTAAAACTAAAACAAATGGGAAAGACAGTAGCAGGAGTTACTGCCTCATTAACTCAAATGGCTTATTTTAATTTAGGGATTCTTCAAGGAGAATACGGCCGATTTATAAATGAAGAAAGATTAGCGGGTTCTCTTAATTCTAATGTTTTTGATGCCTATGTTGCAGATGATTCTGTTTTTGTTCCAAATTTACCTGTAAAACCAAGTTTTGAATTTTATAAGTTAGTTATGGATCAATTATCTGATAGTGGAAAACCAGATCATTTTGGCAAACCTGCCTTTGTAGTTGGAGATACTGGAAGTGATAAAAGATTAGCAGAGAATATATCTAGGGGTTTGTCAGAGGCTTATAATAGAGAAGTACATGTTCCTTTTATATATATTAAGGGAGAAGGGCATAATAGAGATTTGGAGAAATCTGCAGATTTAACTTATGAGAATATGGCAGAATTTTGTCAAGAATTATAAAATCAAATTTCTATTAATTTTATATGGTTAAATTCTCTAATTCTTCAATAACCTTTAAAACTTCCTCTGAAGAAATGCTTTTAACAAGAGATTCATCATATTGATCCATTTTTTCAGGAAAAAAATCATAAATTAATGGAGAGACTACTTTTTTTAATATATCATAATCTTCTACTTCAAAAGGAGATGTGCAGAAAAACAGACAAATAGTAGGGATTTTTAAAGCTAAAGAGATATGTAAAGCAAAACTATCAGAACAGACCATAAATTTACAGATATTGACTAATGAAGCAAATTCTGTATCTGAATTATTAGGATTATTTGAATAAACTTTTATTTCTTGATCTTCTAACTCTTTTGTAAGTTTTTCGTGTTTTTCAGTATCATCAGGACCTGCAAAAAGTAATATTTCATAATCTTTGTTTTTTGCTTTTATAATAAATTCTTTAACATTTTCAAGATGCCATGCTTTTGAAGGCCAGGTAGGAGCAGAACCTAGATGAATTCCAATGAGTTTTTTTGTATTAATATTATTATTTTCAATAAAACTTCTCGCATATTCTTTATCTTTATTAGTTAAAAAAATTGGATGGTGTTGTCTCTTGTAGTCTAGTTCTGCTGTTTCAAACATCATTTCTTGATATGTTTTCCTATTAGATATTTTAGTTTCATCATCAAACAAGGTATTAAGATAATATTCTGCAGGTAAATTAAATGCAGAAGCAAAACCTTGTTCTGAATAAAACCCTAATTTGGTTTTTGCTTTTATTTTTTCAGCAAGTTTTGTTGCTTCCTCATCAATATCAAAATTATATAAAAGATCAAATTCAGAAAGTTCCTCCGTATTAATTGGAATAGTTAATATTTGGTTTATATGTGGACTTGTTTTTATAATTTCTTCAGATGATTTTTTTGTTATCCAAGTAATTTCTGAATCTGGATATTTTTCTTTTATTCCAATAAGAATAGGAAGAGTTCTCACAACATCTCCTTTTGCTCCAAGTTTTACTATTGCTATTTTCATGAGATAGTTTAGAAATATTAAGTTTTAAATGTTCTTGTTATTTTTATTTATTGGGATCTTAAAAATTCAGGTAAAGGCATTGTATTTCTTTCTGCTATTGCATTTTCATCTGCTAGAAAGACTTCAGAAAGTGCAATTTCTTGCGGATTCCCAGGAGATAATTCTCCAGAAATCATTTGAAAAACATTCTCGGTTAATTGTCCTCTTTGTAATTGAATTAATGCTATTCCATAAGGATTAAGAAATGTTTCTAATGCTTTACTAGGGTCTTCTGCTTTTGAATTAAATTTCTCTTCAGCACCATGAAATGAGACTCCTAAGTCTCCAAAATTTGTGAAAGCAGTCTCCATATGATAATTAAAAACAAGTTTTGCAGCATTTCTAGGGGTTTCAAAGAGAATTTGTGGTGAATCTCTAAGAGAGGCCCCTCTAACTGTAACACAATTTTCTAAATTTGGTGCTTGATAACGGGCTGGTGTTTTTAGGTTAATGAGAGTCTCAAACCCAGGATACTTTCCTGAATAAGGTCTTCCAATAACTGCGCCTCTTCTTGAAAATCTCATTATTTCATTCTTACCTGTAATTGGAAGGAATTCTTCTGCAACTTCTGTTAAACCAGCAAAATCTAATCTGTTTAAATCTCTACTATGGACATAACCTCCAATAGGATTAAAAACAAAATCTCCTAATTCTTCTCTTTCTTGTATTGTTCCAGCCAAATAATCTTTGCCTTGAAAAGTTAATGTTAAAATTGTTCCAACGCCAATATTTGCAAAAGTATGGCCTTGTCCTTGCATTTCTTTAAGTACTTCACTAGGATCAACAGGAGTTCTATGTTTCATCATTTCATTAAAATCAATATCTTTACCACTATAAGATAAGTCGATAGTTCCTGCACGCTTTCTAGCTGTTACACTTTGAGTTCTAAAATCTGCAGGATTACTATAAGCAAGTGTTTGGTGTTCCATTAGTTAGATTTAAAAATCGTGATATTTAAATTTAATTGTATGAAAATATATATTGCAGGACCGTTATTTAATGAAAAAGATAGAGATTTTCTTGAAGAAATTGATAAAATCTGTAAAGAATTGGGTTTTGATACTTTTCTTCCTCATAGAGATGTTGGGTTATGGAAACAAGGAATTGACTTTAAAAAAATAGCTCAGGGAGATCTAAAAGGCTTTGAAGAATGTGATTTAATGCTTGCTAATTTATCTGGATTTAATATAAGTGCTGGAACTGTCTGGGAAATGGGTTATTCTTATGCAAAAAAAATTCCTGTTATTGGAATTAAGGTAAATTGTAAAATAAAAGAGTGTGTTGAAGAAATAAGTGCAATTGTAATGGGAACTACAGAATTTGTAGAAAGTTTAGAAGAGTTGAAAAAGAGATTGAAGGAGTTTAAAGAGAAAAATGGATAATGAATTTTTGCAAACATTCCCTAAACACAAGGGTTAAATGATTATTCAATCAAAAGGATTAGTAGACTTAATTTCTGTTTCTCTCCATCCAGGATCATAAACTTTTTCTTTTTTTCTCATTTCTTTAAAAGACCTATAATAAATATAAAGTCTAGCAAAATATAGTTCAATTGTCCACCATAATTGTTTTATATTTTTAGGTTGAAGAAGGGCAAATAAAGCTCCGTGTTTTATTTCTGAAAAAAAAGATTTGGTTCTAGGCATATCTGGATATAACTTATTAATATTTTCATGAGCTTTTATTGTTCGAATTCTTTGATTAATCCAGTCTTTCCAGTTATCAGGATATTTTACATAAACTTTAGCTTTACTTGCATAGGAATTTCTATATCCTTTTTCCCAGATTAAATAAGGAACAATAGCGTCTTCAGGAACATCTGGAGGAATTTCTTTAATTAATCCATTTCTAATAGCAAATAAATAGCCAGTAGATTGAAAAAATGCCTTTTCTTTTTCTAATCTTTTTCTTAGTTTATTTATTGCACCATATAGAACTTTTCCCCAATATCCGTATTTTTCTTTTGAAGAATCTATTAAAACTGGTCTTCCTGTAACACAACCTACTTTTGAATCTTTAAATTTATCTAAAATTTCTTGAATAGAATTATCTGAAACATAGACATCTCCATCTGTAAATATAAAAAAATCGTTTTTGTTATCTGAATAATATTGTTCAAGTAATAAATTCAAACAATAAGTTTTTCCTTCTCCAGGATCTAAAAAAAACTCAAATCGTTTATCATTTATATTTTTAAGAAGATGTTCTTCTACTTCTGGAAAAGGATCTGCAACAATTACTTTAAATTTTTCTTTGATTTTCTGGTTTAAAAAAGCCTCAACTGCTTTTTGTGTTGATTTTGGTTCTTTATAAGAAGTTATTATTATATATATCATTTTTAAGAATAATTATTTAAATAGATTCAAAAGGATAATCTTCAGGTCTTATTATGACAATTTTTTCACCTTTAGAAGTTGCAGCATCAATTCTTGCTTTTCTTTTTCCGTGTTTTCCAATCTCTGAAAGTTCTAAATCATTAATAGTGCAGGTTTGATCTGCAATTATTATTTTGTCTCCTTTTTTTAAATCTTTGGCTTGTTTTTTCATGATTAATGTTGATAAAAAGAATTTATAAAGTTAATTAGTATTGAAAATTATGAAAAATGCGATAATATTATGCTCTGGGGGGATAGATTCTGTTGTAACTAGTTATTATGTTAAGAAAAAGTTAGATTATAATAAAATGATTCTTTTATTTTTTGATTATGGGCAAAGAACATTAAAACAAGAAAGAAAAGCTAGTAAAAAATGTGCTAAAGAATTAAATGCTGATTTTTTAGAGGTTAAATTAGATTTTTTAAGAAAAATTTCTGATTCTTTAATTAATAAAAAGAAAAAACCTAATAAAATTACAAGAAAGGATTTAAAAAACAGTGAAAAAGAATCAAAAAATTGGTATGTTCCTTGCAGAAATACTGTATTCTTGGTTCATGCCTTAGCTTTTGCAGAATCTCTTTGTTTTCGCAATAAAGAAAAATATGATATTTTTGTAGGTTTTAAAAATGAGGGTGAAGAAAGTTATCCTGATACAACCAAGGAATTTGTTAAAGAGATTAATAAACTAAGTAAAATCTCTTGTTCTTCTTATTTTAAAGTACTCGCTCCAATAATAAATAAAGATAAAGAAGATATTATAAAAACAGGTAGAAAATTAGGTGTTAAATTTAAAGATACTTTTACTTGTTATGTTGGTTCTGGAAAAAAGCATTGTGGAAGCTGTCTTTCTTGTAGATTAAGGCAAGAAGGATTTTACTGGGCAAATATTAAAGATCCTACAAAATATAAAACAAAAATGAAAGATTTTCGGGTGGCAAAGTCTTAGAGATTCTAGTAAAGAAATATTTTTATAGGCTATTTAGTTTTTTTAAAAATGAATGAAGATTATTATCAAAAACATAATGAAGAAAAATATGACGATGAGTTATGGATGGTTATTGACAGATCTAATAATAAATGGTTTGCAAAATATGTTAAGGATGTAATCTTAAAAAGATGGGTTAGTAAACTAAAAAAGAAAGATTCGTTGCTTGATGCTGGGGGTGGAACTGGTAATTATGCTTATTGTTTTAAAAATGATTTTAAAAAAATAGTTGTTTTAGATGTTTCTAAAAAAGTTTTGGATAGAATTCCTGAAAAAGAGTTTATTAAAATAGAGGGTTCTCTTCTAGAAATTCCCTTAAAAGATGAGTCTTTTGACTGCATACTCTTAATTGATGTTTTTGAACATATTGCTCCTGAACATTTAGAAAAACTCATGAGTGAATTAAAAAGAGTTTTGACAAAACACGGAAGAATACTCATATATTCAAGTGAGTATGGTTATGCCATAGGATTAATTTGGAAAAGAATATTGGGAAAAAAAGATAGGTTAACAAAGTCAGATCATTTTGATGGGCATTTAAATAGATTAACCTTTTCTGAAGTAAAAAACCTTGTAAAAAAGACAGGGCTGGTTATAGATGATTATTATCATTATGCGATTTTTTTCCAACAAATAACTGATTTTCTTAAAGATAGTTTTTCTAAAATCATTAGTTCACTTAGAGGAGTGAGAAAAAAAGAGGGTTATAAAAAAGGACAGCATACAAAAGAATCTTTAAAAACAAGGGAAAATCTTCCCATAATAAAACAAATTTTATTTGTTTTTAGTTTTATTTCTTATTTAGATATTGTTTTTTTTGGAAAATGGCTTCCTGGAGCATCTAGATTTTTAAATCTTAAAAAAAGATAAATTTTAGATTATTGGGAATTATATTAATTCTTCTAATTTTTTTATAATCTTGGTCCAAGAAAACTGAGATACATATTCGTAAGCATTTTTTTTGATTTTGTCTTTTTGGGATTTTTTCATTTTACTTATTTTATTTATAATATCTGCAAGTTCTTTTGAATTTCCAATTTCAAATAAAAACCCGTTTTCATTATTTTTTATTAAATCTTTTGAACCATTGTTGTTTGATGCTATAACAATTTTTTTTCTTGCCATTGCTTCAATCAAACTTTGAGGCATTGCTTCACTTAGGGATGGAAGAATAAAAATTTCTGCAGAATCAATTGCTTTAATTTTATTAGAAATGCCAAACACTGGAGGAAGAAATTCTACATTTTTAATGTTTAATTCTTTAACTAAATTCTTTAATTTGTTTAAATAATTTTTTTCAGCAAAACCTATTATTTTTATTTTCTCTTTTGTTAATCTGGCTGCTTTAATTAGGGTTTCTAAATTTTTGATCATAGCTATTCTTCCGAAAAATAAAATATTTTCCCCTTTTTTTGGTTCTGTTTCAAAAAATTCTTTAGGAATTCCATTTGGAACATATTCAATCTTTTTCTTATCTATTCCTAATTTCAAAAGATATGGGATTTCCCACTTGGTTATGGCAATTATTTTGTCAAACTTATTAATTAATCTTGTTCCTATAAATTTGTCATAGAAAATAACTGCAAATTTTCCTAGAAAAGAACGTGTTGAATTTCCTTTAATAAATGGGGCGTGAGTTACAAGAAAAACTTTGCAATTAAGTCCTTTTTTTTGTAAGATTTTTTTAATTTTTAGTGCTTTTGTAGTATGCGGTTGCCTATAAGAATGAGCTATTATTATATCTGGTTTAAAATTAAGAGCTTCTTTTTTAAAATTCCATGTCATAAAGCTTTCTCCTCCAAGTTTTGTAAAAGGAAATCTCTTAATCTCTATTCCATTTATTGAATCTTCATTTTTAGCAATTTTGTCTGTGCCTTTTATAGAATTTGATGAAAAAATCTTTACATTGTGTTTTTTTGATAACTCTAAAGATTCTTGTTTAACTCTTTCCCAAACACCGCATATTCCTGAAGAAAAATGGGTTAATTCAAGGATTCTAATTTTTTTCATTTTTTATTTTAATTCCTTATAGATTTTTTCTAGATCTTGAGCTATATCTTCCCATAAAAATTCTTTTGCTTTTTTAAAATTTTGTTGTTGAATTTTTTTTCTAAGAGAATTGTCTTTTGATAAAGTTTCAATGTTTTTAAGTAGTTGTTTTTCATTATGGATATCAGATAAAAAACCATTTTCCCCTTCCTTTATTAAATAGACTCCTCCTTCTGTTCTTGTTGATGCTACTGCATTTTCACGAGCCATAGCTTCTAGCGTAGCTATTCCAAAAGCCTCCCACTCACTAGGAAATATAAAGATTTCTGATAACTCTAATAAGGCAAGTTTTTTATTTTCATCAACTTCTCCGGCAAATAAGAGATTATCACTTACATTTAATTTTTTTGCAAGTTTTTCTAATCTTTCTTTTTCTCCAGCATCTCTTCCTATTGCAACAAACAAAATATTTGGAATAGATTTTTTTAATTCAGGTAATATGTTTACTACGTGATACACTCCCTTATATTCTTGTATTCTACCAAGGTAAGAAATTACAAATCTTTTATTTAAATTATATTCTTTAGATATTTTGTCAATTTCTTGAGGAGGTATTTTTTTAAATGTTTCTTTATGTATTCCGTTTGGCAGAAGCCTTATTTTTTCTTCTGGGATTTTGTAATCTTTTTTAAGCCAACATTTTTGATTAGGATTTACCTGTATAATAATACTATAGTTTCTTAGAGATCTTCTTAAAAATGGCATATAGATGTTCTTAAAAACCGTTTGCACTAGATTATAACTTTTTAATGCCATAAAAGGGCCATGAGGGGTGCAAACTATTTTTGTTTTTGGATTTTTAATTTTTAATAAAGAAATTGAAAGATCGTGTTGTAGAAATCCAAAACCATGGACATGCAAAACCTCTAAATCTTGTTTTAATAATTTTTTTAAAAGAGAGGGATAAAAAGCAAGATAATACTTAATTCTAAATGATTCCTTGCACCTGTGTACCTTGATATTATCAATTATTTCTTCAGAATCTTTATCTCCTGAACAAAAGACATGAACTTCGTGTTTTTTTGCTAATTCTTTTGCAAGAGAGTGACAGTTAGTTTCAGCCCCGCCTTTCTGAGGGAAGAAATAAGTTATTAAAAATCCAATCTTCATGCTTTTAATAAAAAAAATGGGTTTATATAAATTTATATTTTAGAGTTGTGTCTAGAAGATTTTTCTCTGACATTTGGTTGTTGAAGGAAAAGCGACAACAGAGAATTTTAAATTTTTTTAAAAGGCATTATAAACAAGATATTTAAGATTGTTAAAAGAGATTTATTTATACTGCTTGATAAATAACAAATATGAGTGCAGTCACATTTATGGTTTTTTGTAAGATTAAAAATCTTTTTGGAATTAGGTGTCTGAAGTAACTCTTTAAGAGTTTTTTCTTTTAAATCTCCTATTTTGGGATGTAATTCACAAATCCTTAGAGATCCATCAGATTCTAAAGTTATATGATTTCTACCAGCAACACATCTAGCTATCCATTTTTTATTTTTAAGAACGTTTTGCTGAGTTAAGATGACATATTTATCTTTTGAATTTAAAAAAATTCTTTTGATTAAAGGTTTTTTCTTGTTATAATACCTTCTTGTTTGATATCTTATTTTATTTGCTTTTTGTAATTTTTTAAATGAGGGTAAATCTAGTATTCCTGCATGAGATCCCCTTATAATGTCAAAAGTATGTCCATCAACATTTAAGGTTTTGGCAAATTCAGTTAATTTTTTTAAATCATCACAATTTCTATTGGTGATTACGGTATTTACTGTAACTCTTAAGTTTGGAGATTTTTTCTTTAAAACTACAATTTTTTTTATTAAACTAATTGTTTTTTCAAAATTTCCTGGAATTCCTCTTATGTAATCATGTTCTTTTTTTAACCCATCTAATGAACAATTAATTTCAAGGTCTATTGAGGAATGTTTTTCTATAATTTTTTTTATCTTTATTAGAATATCGTCTCCATTAATACAGTTTGTTGGAATTCCAACACCTTTTATTTTATTGTAGGTAACAAGAGAGCTAATAATCTCAACAATATCACTTCTTAAAAAGGGTTCTCCTCCAGATAATAAAATACTGTCGATTTTTGGTAATTTTTTTAAAATCTTGATTATATCTCCTAAAGGAAGATCGTTTTTATTGAGGTTTTTCCAATAAAAACAATGCCTGCATTTAGAGTTA
>CAZJPU010000017.1:0-15327 GCA_964548105.1 Candidatus Woesearchaeota archaeon
TTTTATAATTTTTATTTTTTTAATAGAATTAGTTTTTGATTTTTTTAAATTATATCTCCAATAGTTATAATTTATAGTTTAAACACTCTAAAAAAAGATTATCTATTAGTGATTCCTTTAGAACTTTTTGTGCTTACGAGAATTCCTTTATTTCCTATAGAATATGAATGAGTATGTAGGGAGTGATTTGTTCCTCGCATTTTTAGAATTTCTATAAATCTTTCTCTTTCTTGTTTTCCCCTTAATAAATATAATAATATTATAGAGTCTGATTCAAAATCTAAGACTCTTGAAGTGGATTTTTTTTCAAAAAAAGGACTTCCTTCATAATTTAAAAGAGATGTGCAATTCCATTTTCTTAATAAACTAAATAAAGATAAAGCTGCTTCTCTTTTTTCAAGGTCTTTTTCAAATAATAATTCAAAAGAAGTTATGCTATCAATAACAACCCTATTTATTTTTTTTAATAAAACAATATTTTCAATAGAACCGCCTCCTTCTTCTAACATTGTTCTAACTTTTTCAGGAGTATATTCAAGAAAGAAAAAATATCCTTGTTTTTCTAAAGTTTCTAGGTCAATTCCTATTTCCTTAAGATTTTTGTAAAATGTTTTTTTCTTTTCTTCAAAAGTAATATATAAAACTCTTTCTTTATTTTTTATTCCTTCAATTAAAAACTGAATTGAAAAAATACTTTTTCCACAACCACTACTTCCTACTAACAAATTTATAGAGTTTTTTATAAAACCTCCCTGAATTAAAGAATCAAAACCAGAAATTCCTGTAGAAACTCTTTCTATTGAAGATGCTATATTTTTTTTAATTGGTTTTAAATGTTGTTTTTTAGATGGGATTTTTACAGATTGTTTTTTAGATAAAGTTTTTACAGATTGTTTTTTAGAAGTTATCTTTGACTTCTTTTTTGTCTTTAATTCTCTCTTTTTCATATTTATTAAATCAATTAGGACTATAAAAATTTATCTTTATTAAAAAAATAGCAGGATTTAACTCTTTTGTTATTGAATTTGTATTTCTTCCTCCCTGATTAATAACTATATAGTAGAAGAACCTGTTAAATTTAATTGAAGAAAGGAGCTCCAAAAGATATTTAATACTGATTATTTTAGCTACACTATGGCCAATATTATTATAATTCATGGAACTTACGGAAACACTGAAGGAAACTGGTATCCTTGGTTGAAGTCTGAATTAGAAAAATTGGATTGCAGAGTTTTCGTTCCAAAATTTCCAACTCCTGAAAACCAATCTCTAGAAAATTGGATCAGGGTTTTCGAGAGATATAAACAATACTTAAATGAAAACTCCATTGTAGTCGGCCATAGCTTAGGTCCTGCATTTTTGCTAAATGTTCTTGAAAATTTGGATAGTCCAATAAAATGTTCATTTTTTGTTTCAGGATTTATAGGATTAATAAACAATCCTGAATTTGATGAACTAAACAAAACATTCACTGTTAAAGAATTTGATTGGAATAAAATAAAGAACAATTGCAAAAAATTTGTCGTAATTAATTCTGACAATGATCCTTATGTACCTTTAGAAAAAGGAAAAGAACTGGCACAAAATTTGGATACAAAATTAGTCACCCTTAAGAATGCAGGACATATAAGCAAAGAATCAGGACACACAAAACTTGATATTTTACTTGAAAAAATTAAGGAGCAACTGTAATACCCCTTTCTTTAACTCATTTGTATTATTTAGATGCTTGGCTTTTTTTGAAGCCAAAAGAAATAGTGTAAACATAAGAAAAGAACCATTAAACTCATTAACTAAAAAGACCTTTCATAAAGTCTGATAAAAAGAATCTTATACCAAAAAAAACTGTTAGACTAATAGCAAGTAACGCAGGTAAAAATTTTAATCCTTCCTTTTCATTTCCTTTATTTACTAATCCAAGAACAAGAGATGCTAAAATATTAGTAACAACTACAAAGACTAATGAAAAATAAAATATAAACTGAGTTGAGATGTTTACACTTGTTAGTGTAAAGGGTATACTCATAGTACTTTGTTCAATTTGAGGAATACCAGCTAGTAAACCTGTTAGAGTTTCTACTAAAATTGTTGATAGTGCAAATAGTGCAGGCGCACCCATAGATACTGCAATAAAGATAAATATTACATACATTAAGACGTTTGAAGCAGCACGTTTTTCAATAAATTCTTTTTCTCTCATATTAACCGAGGTTTCCTCTAATAATGTCGCAATGTTTCCTCCTGCTCTAATTCCAGAAATAAGTATAAAGATATTTTTTTGTATTTTTTCAGAACCTATTCTTTTTCCCATGTCAGAAAGAGCAATTTCAATTTCAATTCCAGTTGCTATTTCTCTTCCTGTTTTTTTAATTTCTTTATCTAAGGGATCAAATTCCTCTCTTACACTTAGTAATATCGCCCGATCAATAGTTATTCCTGCCCTTAGATTACTAGACATTAATTGAAGAAAATCTGGAAAAGCAGTTTCCATTTTCCTAATTCTATCTATTTTTTTTAGTTTATCTCTAAAATAAAAAAATAGGATTGTAGCAAAGGGAGTACTAATAAGAATGATTAACGCAATTATTAGACTCTTGTTTACAATAAGAGAAGTAATACTTAGAACTAGACCAATTATAACTCCGAAAAAAATTCCTTTTTTTAAAATCTTGAGATTTGTTATATTTCTGTTTTTAATTGGTTTCATAATAAACTTGGCCTCCTAGATTTTATTATTCCTAAAAACATTACTTGTATAAAAATAACAAAAACAAATAACCCTATAAAAAGAAGGGTTGTTGAGGTCTGGCCTAAACCAACCATAGATGCTATAATTGTTAAAAAAGTTATTGCTAATGAAGGGATTATTATTGCAATTAGCATGTAAAACACAATCAAGGGATTTAATTTATTACCATAGTTTTGGATTTGGATTACTTGTTCTTCATTTAAAGATTTAACACTATCACGCACTACCAAAGTCATATCACTTCCTGCATTCATTCCATTGCTTATTTGCCAAAGAGTTCTTTTGAAAAAAACAGATGAATTATTTTTAGAGAGCTCTTCTAAAACCTCTTGTTCAGGAGATCCTGCATTTATTTTTTTTACAGCTTTTTTAAATTCCAGGCTTAATTCTCCATAATCTGAAGCAGAAATATTAATAAGAACTGTGAATAAAGGGATTCCAGAATCTAACTGCACAGCAATGTCTTGTAAGGCGGGTATTAAATTTTTTTCAAGATTTTTTTGTCTTCTCATACTAAAAATCTTTGGATAAACCATTTGACTAAAAAAGAGAAAAAGAGAGAATAATAATGAAATAATAAAACCTAATAACAAAAAGAGGTTGAATCTTAGTAAGGCGAGGATTGTTGTTGAAAATATAAATAAGAATACAGAATTAATTAAAAGATTTCTTAAACAAATTGCAATATACTCTTCTCTAGAAATATTAATTTCAGCATTTTCAAGAGATTCTGATAACTTTGATTTTTTTTTATACCTTACTTTTGATACTAAAGATTTGGATCTTTTCTTTAGGGCATCCATACTTGAAAAAGTGAAGGGTATATTGAATTTCATTTCTAATCCTCAAGAATTGCTTTAATATTATTTTTTTTGATGCTTTCTAATAAGAATTCTTTATTAGTATAATAAATATTCATTACTTTTCCAAAACTATTTAAATCTCTAAGGTTTTGTTTTATTAGCCAATTAAGGATGTCTTTTTTTTCTTGTAAATTTTTATTTATTTGAGGTTTTGACATTCCAGTATTTCTACTTATGTCTTCAAAAAATCTAGAAGATTCAGAATGTTTAATTATTTTATCTTCTTCAGGAATCCACCTATAAATAAGGTTAGCCTCTGCTCTATCATTTCCTGATTCAAACTCTGCAATTTGTAAAACTCTTCTGATTCCTTTTCTCCTATCTCTAAACATTACCACATTTAAATTAACAGCTTTCAACAAATTTGGAGGAACACTTAATGGAGGATTTGTTAGCCTATTAACTGTTTCAGCAGCAGAATCTGCATGAAGGGTTGCATAGACACTGTGTCCTGTATGCATTGCTTCAAATAAAACCATTGCCTCTTCCTGCCTTCTAATTTCTCCTAAGACAATTCTATCTGGTCTCATTCTTAAAGAATTAATTAATAAATGCAACATGTTAATTTCTCCTTTTCCTTCTGGGTTAGGTAATCTTGTTACTAAAGGGGTCCAGTATAAGAAATCTGGAAGCATAAGTTCTCTTGTATCTTCAACACTTACTATTCTATGATTTGGTGGAATAAAAGGCATACAGGCATTTAAAATAACTGTTTTTCCAGAGGCAGTTCCTCCAGAGATTATAATGCTCATTTCATATTCAATTGCAAGCCATAATAGAACTGAGACATCTAAATTACAAGTTTTATTCTTTATTAAATCAACAATTGTAAAGGGGTCACGAGCAAATTTTCTTATAGTTATAGTATTCCCTTTTGTGCTTATAGGATAAAGAATAGAATTTACCCTATCTCCAGTAACAAGATGAGCATCTAATAGCGGGCTAAGGACAGTAATTTGTCTTCCAACCCTTCTAGCAACAATGTTTGAATAATTAACTATTTTTTCTTCCCTAGAAATTTTTAGATTGGTTTGAAGCCATCCGTATCTTTTGTGGTAGACCCTTATAGGTTCTTTTGCAGAAGGAAGAACAATTTCTTCTAAATTAGGATCATTTACTAAAAATTCTATTTCTCCAAGACCAAGCATATCTTGCATTAATTTTCCAATCAAAAACTCTTTCATGTGTTTTTCTACACCAGGAATTTTTTTACTTATAAGAGCAGATGCGTCTTGCATAAATCTTTTTTTAATAGTTCCAAAAGCAGAAGGGTCTGTAATCTCTTTCATACTTATTGTTGTAGCAGAAACAAGCTGATTTCTTATCTCATTTAAAAAACAAACAGTTGCTACTCCAATTTCAGGTATATGAAGATTATAGATAGTAGTTGAACTTTCTTTTGTAATTGCTACTTTTACCTCTGCTTTATCTACTTCAATTTTATAAGTTTCTAAGAGTTTTACTTTTCCATGTATAACTCTTTTTGTGGGTTCTACAATTCCTGACCAAGGCCTTTTTAATTTAGGTTTTATAATTTTTTTAACTTCTTTTTTAGCTATAGGTTCTGGTTTAGGTTTTTCTTCTTTTTTCTCTTCTTCTTTTTTCTCTTTTTTAGGTTTCTTTGGTTTATATCCAGATACTTTTATAGCTTGTGTAAGAGAAATTCCTATATCTTTTTCATCCCACCCACTTTCTAAGGATTTTTTCTTTAATGTTTCAGGGTCATGCCCTTGTTTCAAATAATAAGTAAAATATTTTACTAGTTCTTGGTTTACCATTTTCACTTCTTTTTTATTGTTTTTTTGGTTCTAAATTCTTATGAACCTCTTTTTTTAGTTTTAGGATTTTTTGTAATTTCCGGCTTTTGGTTTTACAACCTTTATAATGATTAAAATAAAGTCGATTAGTGTCCAAATTCCTAATCCTCCTAATGTAAGTAACTTTAAAAAACCTAACCCAATATATCCTAAATAAAACCTATCCACTCCAAGAGTTCCTAAGAAAAAAGAAAGAATGATTGCAATTATCCAACTTTTTTCTTTAACTATTTTGTTTTCTTTTATCTTTTTCTGATTTTCATCTTGTTCAGGTTCTTTTTTCTCAATTACTTTTTCACCTTTTTTTGTTTGATGTTTGGTTTTTTCTTCATGTTCTTTTTTGTTTTCTTCTTCAATTTTTTCTTCATGTTCTTTTTTGTTTTCTTCTTTAGTTTTTTCTTCATGTTCTTTTTTGTTTTCTTCTTCAATTTTTTTATTGGTGTGGTGCTTTGATTCTACAAGTTTAAGGGTAGGGCCCCCTAGTATTGGATAATCAATTACTGCAAGATTTCCAGTTTCTAAAATTTTTCCCCATTCCATTGCTAACTCTTTATTGATTTTAAAGATTTTTGAGACTATTAGGATTCTTAATTCTTTTTTCTCTTGAAGTAAACAATAAAGAGCGTCTATATCTGTTTTTGAAGTTTTTAGTATCTCATTTAAATTAAGTCCAGCAAGTTCCTGGTTGGGATTTAAAGCTAATTTGTTTCTAACAACTAAATACATCAAAAGTATTATCAATAAAACCCATTGGACTATAAGAAATATTTTTGAAGGAAATGATAAAACACCATAGAGTTTTGCAACATTATCCTTAACTAAAAATCCAGTAATTCCTGATTTTTGAGCCCCTATTACAAAAATACTCATATTGATAAGAAGAACAAATGCTATTAGTCCGACTATTTTTAATGATAATGATCTCTCTCTTTTCACCATTTTTATATCTCCTATATTATTTTCTAGAATTACAAATTTTATAAAGGTATTGTTTATTTATAGGGGCGGAGGTGTTTTTCAACTTCATCTTTTTTTAATGAAATCCTTGTAATGATAAGTTTTATAATGCGCCTTATCTATTTATTTTAAAAGATGGTAGATAATAAATCACAGGTTAGTTTTGAATATCTTATTATTATGGGATTTATAATGTTTATTATAATTGGTACGTTAGGAATTGCTTTGTTTTATAGTGGAAGTATTAAAGATCAGGTAAAGATGACTCAATTAACTAATTGTGGAAATAAAATAGTTTCAACTGCAGAATCTGTTTTTTATGCAGGCCAACCTTCAAAGGCAACTATAACTTGTTATTTACCTGAAAATATAAAAATTATTACTATTCTTGAAGAAGGTTTATATTTTGAAATTGGAACGTCTTCTGGAATAACAAAAACAATTTTTTCAAGTAATGTTCCTCTTGGAGAGGGTACTAATCCTTTAGGGTCTGGGGGTGGTTTAAAAAAAATAGAACTAACTGCTGAGGAAAGCAGAGTTGTTATAAGTGGGATTTAAAATGTTTAATAAACATTCTCAAACTGCTATTGAATTTATGATTTTAACTGGTTTTATATTATTTTCTTTTACAGTTTTTTTTGTTCTTATGCAATCAAATATGTCAGATAAACTAGATGAAAAAAGAAATATTGTTATAAAGGAAGTAGCACTTATAGTACAAAATGAAGTTGACCTTGCTACTCAATCAAGAGAGGGTTATTATAGAGAATTTGTAATTCCAAATGATATCAATGGTTTAGATTATGAGATAAATATAGTTGAGAGCATGGTTTATGTACGAACTAATAATGGAAAACATGCAATTGCATTACCTGTAAAAAAAATAACTGGAGATGTTAATAAAGGAATAAATACTATAAAAAAGGAAAATGATGAAATCAAGATTAATCTCTAAATATAAAGCTCAAGCATGGGGTCTAGACTTAATGGTCGCTGTATTTATTTTTTCAATTGCTCTAACTGTTTTTTTTGTTTTTTCTTTAAACCAACCAAATGAGGGGAATGAAAATCTTGAATATCTATTTTATGATGGAAAAATTATTGCAAGAAGTATATTATCTGAGGGCGTTCCAATAGATTGGAATCCACTTAATGTTGTTAGTGTAGGAATCTTAAGTGATGATAAAATTAATTTAACTAAATTAGAGAGATTTCGTGATATGGCAATTAATCTTAATGATTATGAAAGAACAAAACAATTATTTAATACAAAATATGATTATTATTTTTTCTTAGATAAACCTATGAAGATTAATGGAGATGATGATGTAGATGGTATTGGGAAACCAGGAGTTACAAGAGATACTGTTTCTTCAAATGCTGAAAACCTTATTAAAATAACCAGATATACTATTTATGAATATGAGCCTATAACTGCTTATGTTTATGTTTGGGAGTAAAGAAATAATAGAACTAAATATAGAATCTGTCTCCTAACTTGGAGGCAGGGTTAAGTTTAGAAGATACAATGAAAAAAGAAAAAAGAGGTATTTTTTTTAGTCTAGATGTATTAATGGCTTTAGTAATACTTTTATTAGCAGTACTAATAATTTATCCAATTATAAAAATTGGGCACCAAGAAAGTTTTATTCAACAAGATGTTCTTGAAATTCTTTCGTCTTTAAAAACAGGAGAAATGAATAATGCTTATGTCCAGGGCTTAATAAATGATGGAACAATAACTGATCCAAACAAATCTTTACTTGACCAAATCGGAGAATTTTATATTACAAATATGACTCTAGCAATAAATATGGCAAATGAAATTATTTTTTCTTTAAATACTACTGAAAATATAGGGATTTGGTATGGAAATAATCTCTTAGCATCAAAAAATACAAGTAGTTATGAAACAGCAAAAAATATTGAAACAGAAAGAATGATAATTAGTGGTATAAGTAATGGAACTGGTGTAACTGGATTTTCTGCAAGAGCGTTTTTATCTAGTGGTGTACAAACCAAGTATTTTTATTTTGGAGGTTATGTGGGGGAAGGGGATATAAGCACATTGATAAATTATAGTGGAAAATTAAATAGTGCTGATTTAGAGATTACAGCAAATACTAATTTTTCTATTTGTATAAATGATGATGGTTCAGGAAATAATTGTTCTGCACATTTTACTCCTTCTGGTTCTGAATTTGAACCAAAAAAATTTCCCCTTGGTGCTTATTATTCTTGGTTTAGTGAAGGTATTAATACAATAGAATTTATTCCTGTAAATAATGAAGAATATTTACGAATTACCGGAGGATTTATTAAAATAACCTATGAAAGCGATGAGAGTTATAAAAAATTAAAAAAATATTATTTTCCAGGTGTAGAAGGTCTTATAAATATATATGATGGTTTTTATATTCCTTCAGAGAATCTTAGTTCAATGGAAATTTATCTTCATTATCGTTCTAATAATAGTATTTTTTTAAAAATTGGGGATAAGATTGTATTAAATGAGAGTTCTAGTGTTGAAAAACAAAAAACAATTTCTGATTCTGAATTAAGAAGCATCTTAGATTATGAAGATATTGTTTTAAAAACAGTTCCATTAAGATTAGGCTTAGAAGAAATAACAGGAGCTATTGGTGGCGGTGGTGGAGTTGCAGATATTGTTTTTTTAATTGATTCAACAGGAAGTATGAGTGGAGAGATTAATGATGTAAAAGAAACTATTGAAGATTTTACCTATGTTTTAGAAAATAATTCTATAGATTATAAATTAGGTTTAGTGGAATTTCAAGATTATCCTGTAAGTCCTTGCGGAGGTACTGAAGATTTTCCTTCAAAAATTTATTGTTTTAACAGTTTAATTATAAACACGACTGAGGGGTGGAATTCAGGCAATCTTACTAATCTAAGTGTTCAAAATAATGCTATTATGCTTAGCACAGATATAAATGGACCTGTTAGTGAAATTGTTGATCAGAGTCAAACTAGTTTTGATTCAAGCTATTATACTTATGGAAATAGAATAATGGGCCAGATATTTTCTCCAGGCATGAATGGAAATCTTACCAAAGTTATATTAGGAGTAAGAAGATATGGAAGTCCTTCCTCGATTGTCTTAGAAATTAGAGATGTTGAAGATAATAAACCTGGTTCAAATATATTAGCAAGTAGTGAGAGGGATGATATTGCTACAGGTTCTTATTTGGATTATGAGTTTAGTTTTTCAAATCCTATAAACTTAAATGTAGGCACAAAATATGCTTTAGTAATCAAAGTAAAGGATAATGGAGGTTCTTATGGCAATTATTATCGTTTAAGGCGAGAGTATGATTGGCCTAGTGCACCCTATGCCCACGGAGATTTTTGCAGCTCCTCGAATAATGGAGATTCTTGGAGTGTTTATGATTATTATGATCTTTATTTTATGACTCATATGACTAGTTATCCTTTTTTAGAAAATGGGATCGCTATTCACCAATTAGATGCTGGAGATACAATTGATTGGGATTTTTTTGAATTATCCTTTGATGAACCTTTCGGAACCTCTATAGATAAGGAATTTAGGTCTTCAGAAGATTCTATAATCTGGAGTGATTGGTATAGTAATATTCAAGATGTTCCTTCTGGAAGATATATAGAACAAAAATTAATTTTAATGTCTGATGGACAAAAAACCCCCCTAGTATATAATACCCAAGTGTGTATTGATGCATTTACTAATGATGTAATATCTTATAGGAATACTGTGAACAGCATTGTGTTAGGAAATGGAGATGATTGGCCAGAATCTCATTTAATAGCAATAAATGATTCTATAGGCTTAAAATATAGAGCTAATGCAAAAAAGTATAATATAATGTTAACAGATGCTCCCCCTCATGCATTAGATTGTAAGTATGATAATTATCGATGTCCTGGTACGGGATATAGTGATTGTCCTTGTAATGAAGGACCTAAATATATTAGAGATATGATAGATAAACTTATCTCAAAAGATATAGTTTTTTATTATGTTAGTAAAGATGATGGTTTATGTGACAATAGAGTTATGGCAGACAATATGACTAATGAGACTGGGGGAGAGTATTATAATTATACAGAATCTGGAGGTGTTGAGGACATAATTATGAAAATAGCAGGAGCCATAGTTAATATAACTTATGCAGAACAAACTGCAGTTGTTACTGGAAATCTAACAACAAAACTCTATCCAGATTCATATATAGAATTTGATTATGAAGAACAAGAAGTTCCTTATGGATTAATTATTACCTCAGAAGAAGAATTTGATGATGATTATTCTGGTCATTTTAGTATTCCTGAAAACTCAACAATTATAGAAACCAATGCAATTTCATATTCAGGATCCCGATGGACAGATAATGTAAATATAAATGATATTTCTGTTTATAATCTTAGTTCTTATGGTTCTGTTTATATGGAATTAGGAGATCCTTATTCTATAAATATTCCTAGTTCATTAATACAAGAAAACAATGAAATTAAGATAACCACAGGTTTGTCTCCTACTAATTCAACATCAGGCTCAGAACATAATAAAATTATCTATAAAATAATGAAAGATATAACTGCTTATTCTGAAATTTCTGCTATTGCTGAGGGTTGTATTTGGAATATTCAATTTGAAGATGATACAAACTTAACAGCAAATATTCCAAAAAATTATTCTGGAACTGATAATTGTTATTATCAATCAGGAAGGCAAGAATTAACAAATGAAAATGATGCAATACAAACTGCAGTTTATAATTTGTTAAAATTATTAGATTTTGATTCTAATGGGAAATCAGATGTTAAATTTATAGAACAGAATTTTGAGATAGGATTTTTTGGGGTTGTTGATATTCCTTATAGTTGGTCAACAGAAGTAAAAGTTATAAGATGGGATTAACCTACAAAAGCATAAACATTTTTATAGTATAAGCTTGTATTTTAAATATGAAAAATTATATTTTAACTGGTGTTATTTTGTTTGTAATTATCTCTTCTTCATTCATAGTTTTATATGAAATAATAAGTGAAAAAGATTCTATAAAAACTTTAGATGTTGAAAAAAAAGATAACATAGTTAATGAAGAAACAGAGAATGACTCAGAGACCGAAGGGGATGAAGAAATAATAGAATTAGGTTCATTAAAAGGTATTGAAAATGAAGAAGGAGGATCTGGTGAAGGGGGAGGAAGTAGTGAAGAGGATTCAAATAAAGCAAATGAATCAGAAGAAGAAGTTTTTCAAGAACCAGAAATATATTCATGTGGACACTCATATAGTAACTCAGGAGTATGTGAAGGAACTTGCCCTTCTGGAATTTGTGTAGAAGAAGAAGGTAGTTGTTATTGTAAAATTTAATAAGCATTAAAACGATATTTAAAAACTATAAAAACGTTTTAAAAACAATTATTAAATAAATAAACTAGATAAATGAAAAAAGAAAAAAGAGGGGTTTTTTTTAGCATAGATGTTTTAATAGCTTTAGGAATCCTGTTACTAGCTGTCTTAATTATTTATCCTGTAGTAAAATCCAGGCACCAAGAAAGTTTTATTCAGCAAGATGTTTTAGATGTTTTATCTTCTTTAAAAACCGGAGAGATAAATAATGCATATGTTCAGGAATTAATAGAGGATGAAATAATAACTGATTTAAATAAATCTTTGCTTGATCAAATCGGAGAGTTTTATGTTACAGATAAGGATAGGGAAATTGCTAAAAACTTAGCAAATGAATCTCTTAATTATTTGAATACAAAAGAAAATATAGGAATATGGTATGGAGAATCTAGACTTGCTTCTAAAAATACAAGCAGTCTTGAAACTGCAAAAAACATAGAAGTAGAAAGAAGATTAATAAGTGGAATACGTAAAGGAAGTAATGTGACTGGATTTTCTGCAAGAGCATTTTTATCAAGAGAAGTTCAGACAAAATATTTTTATTTTGGAGGTTATGTTGGAGAAGGAAATATAAGTGCAAAAATAGATTATAATGGAACTCTTCTTGGTGTTGAAATGGAACTTGTAGTTGATGCTGTGGGGAAAGATTATTTTAATATCTCTATAAATAATACAGTTATAACTGGGCCAGTCTTTGAAGACTCTAGTTCAGAATTTACTCCAATATCTCATGATATAAGTGCTTATAGGTCTCTTTTTCAAAGTGGAGATAATGAAATAAAACTTTTTTCAGATACAGGTAATTTACATATTGCAGGAGGATTTATTAAAATAACTTATAAAAATAATGAAACTTATCGGGAATCAAAAAGATATTATTTTCCAGGAGTTGAAGGTCTTATTAATATTTATGATGGTTTTTATATTCCTAATAATTTAGATGAGATGGAAATTTATCTTCATTTAGATACTAACTTCACTACTTTTTTAACAATAGGAAATACTACTATTTTTAGAAATTATACAAATGGTGAAGAAACAATAACAATAGATAATGCAGAATTGTTATCAAAACTGAATTACTTAGAATTAATAAATAAAACAATCCCTTATAGATTTGGTATGGAAAATGTTTCTTATTCTGTTAATCTATCTCAAAGGGCAGATATTATTTCTGTTACTGATTTATCTGGAAGTATGAACAGCCAAGATAAAATAATAAATGCGATAGAGGCAAATCTTGCTCTGATTGATATTATCTTAAATTTTAGTGGGAATAGGCTTGGTCTAGTTGGTTATGAATCGTCTGTGCGTGATTCGGATTTCCATAGATTATCAGATGACTCTGCTTCTTTAAAAAATTTAATAAATACTGAATGGGATGCTAGTGGGGGTACTTGTATTTGTTGTGGAATTAATAAAGCAACTGAAGAATTTAGGAATTCAATAACTAATCCTAATCCAATAACTATAAGAGATGAGCTAGTTGGTTATTATAAACTAGATGGCAATGCTTTAGATTCAAGTGGCTTAGAGAATGATGGAATTATATATGGTTCTCCTTCTTTTATCCCAGGAGTTCATGAAGATGCATTAAAGCCCACAGGATCTGGAGATTATATTGGAACTTATAATGAGATTAATTCTGAAGAATTCAGTATTTCTTTATGGTTTAATCCATCCTCTTTAATAGAATCTGAGGGTTTAATGGAGGGTTATGGTATGGATCAATCTTCTGATACTTGGTTTTCCCTGCAAAAATATAATGGTAACTTGAGTTTAAATATAGATTATTGGGACATGGAGGAACCAGATGATTCTTATACCCTTTATTTAACTTATAATATATCTTCTATTCCAATAGATACGTGGCACCAGATAGTTATAGTTTTTAAATCTGGAGTAAGCCCAGCTGGACAATTATATGTTGATGGAAATCTTGTTTCTATTAATAATAGCATTATTAATGGAAATCTAACTCTTTCTCAATTACTTATTGGAGGATGGTCTCTTAATTCTTCTATTGATGAAGTAAGATTTTATGATAAATCCTTAAATCCAACCGAAATACAAGGGTTATATAATAAAATTCCTGTTTGTGGTAATAATATTATAGAAGTAGGAGAGGCTTGTGATGGAAATAATTTATCTTGCATAGGCGAAGCTAATTTGGGTTTTCGTGAATGTAATCCGGGCTGTGGTGAATTTGGAAGTTGTATTTTACCTCCAAAAGTAATAGAATGTGGAGATGATTGGGTAGATGATAATGAAGAATGTGATGATGGAAATCTTATTGATGGAGATGGGTGTTCTAGTAGTTGTATAATTGAACCGAGATATAAATCAATGATTGTAATGAGTGATGGAAATGCAAATGGAAAGTGTTCAGAACAGGGAACTGGAAATGCAAAACAAGATGCTATTCAAGCAGCTTGTGATGCTTTTAATAATTATGGAATAATAGTATATGCTATTGGTTTTGGGAGTGGTGCAGATGAAACAACTCTTCAAGCAATCGCAGATTGCGGAAATGGAAGTTATTATTTTAGTGATATCGCAGAGATTGTAAATATCTATGAAGAAATTGCAGAGAAGATTATAGAAGCTTCATATAGTGAACAAACAATAGAAACTAATGCAAGTTTCTCAACAAAACTTTATCCAGATTCTTATATAGAATTTGATTATGAAGAACAAGAAATTCCTTATGGATTAGTTCTAACTACTGAAAATAAATTCTATGATAATTATTCTGGTAATTTTGATATTCCTGAAGACTCGATGGTCTTAGAAGCCAATGTAATATCATATTCAGGACCAAGATGGACTGATAATGTAGAATTAAATGGTATTTCTGTTTATAACCTTAGTGATTATGGTTCTGTTTATATGGAATTAGGGGATCCTTATTCTATAAATATTCCTAGTTCATTAGTACAAGATAATAATATTGTTAAAGTAACAACGGGTTTATCTTCCACAAACTCAACTCAGGGTTCTGAACATAATAAGATCATATATAAAATATTAAAAGATATGGTTGCATATTCTTCAGTTTCTGGAGATTCTAAAGGTTGTATTTGGGATATTCAATTTGAAGATGATACTATTTTATCATTGAGAATCCCATCAAGCTATACTGAAAATGTAGAATGTTCTTATACTTCTTTAAATCATGTTTTAGAGGAAAGAGGCGTAGATGCAATACAAGAAGCTGTTTTTAATTTACTAAAACTATTAGATTTTGATGATGATGGTAGGGTAGATATTAAATTTATAAATCAAAGTCTTGAGATAGGAGAATCAGAAATTTCAGGAATTCCTTATAGCTATTCTACAGAAGTTAAGGTGATAGTATGGGACTAAAAAAATTAAACCTAATGGGGCAGGGTTCTAATTCCTTACTAAAAGTAAAGATATGAACTTATAAATATGATGAACAAAAAAGGAATATTTTTCACAGTTCTGGTAATAACCTTAATTTCTCTATTTTTGGTTTCTTATAGTGCTTATTCATTAATTAAAA
>CAZJPU010000018.1:0-14624 GCA_964548105.1 Candidatus Woesearchaeota archaeon
CACTCAGAACGTGCAAGAACTTCTATCTCAGGAATAATAAAAATAATTGTTATTTTATCAGTAATATACTCTATTTACTTTCATCTCTGGCGTATTTTGTTTATAAATTTACTTTTATTAATCTTAATATTTATGCCAACTATTTTAAAAAAAGAACTTAAAGTGGAAATTCCTCCTGAATTTGAAATTATTTTACTTGTTTTTGTTTTAGCCTCTTTTTTTCTTGGAGATCTTAGAGGATTTATCGTTCAGGTATTTTTTGGTTTAGCAATAGGTTTTGTAGGTTTTACACTTATGCTTCTTTTATATAAGAACAGTAAAATGAAAATTAATTATTTTTTAATAATCTTATTTTCTATAAGTTTTTCTCTTGCCTTAGGTGCTGTTATTGAAATGTTAAAATATTATTTAATAAGTTTTTCTCTAGATCGAGAAATTGTAGTAACAGATTATATATTTACCATGCAAAGTTTATCTCTTGTTTTAATAGGGGCAATATTTGCTTCTATTTTTGGATATATTTATGTAAAAGGTGCAAGAATAAAATTAATGGATAGATTTGTTGAAAAATTTAAAAGAAAAAATCCTAATCTTTTTGTTGAAAAAACTGATTCTCCAGAAGAAGTACTAGAACTAATAAAAAAAGGTGAAAGTGAGAAATTAGAGTTTAAATCAACCTTAAGAACAAATCTTCATACTGGTGAAAATGACAAAAAAATAGAACTTGCCATATTAAAAACAATAACTGCGTTTCTAAATTCTGAAGGAGGTACATTATTAGTAGGAGTCTCTGACACTAAGGCTATTTTTGGTATTGAAAAAGATCATTTTCATAACTTAGATAGTTTTAATCTTCATTTTACAAATCTACTCAAAGAACATATTGGTAATGAATTCTTTCCATTTATTAAATCAGGATTAATACTTATTGAAGGAAAAAATATATTAAAAGTTGAATGTAGAAAAAGCAATAAACCCGTATTTTTAAAACAAGGGAAAATTGAAGAGTTTTATATTAGAATTGGTCCTGCAAGTGTTCAAATAGCTGGTAGCAAACTTATTGATTATATAAAGCATAATTCTTAAAAATAGTCTAGGAAGGAAAGAAAACAATAACACATTCTTCTTTAAAACATATCCCAAACACTAACAATCCTTAAAAACATATAAGTTATCTTTAAAATAAAATGGATGATCAACCAGTATTAATTTTAGCAGATCCTAATGGTAATGCTTGGGCTTTTGCACAAAGAGTTTATCAAAAACTTAATAGTAGGCCAGAGAGAAACAGAAAATATAAATTAGGTCAAATTGAAATAATAAAATTTGCAGATGGAGAAATATTCGCTAAAATTCTTGAAAATGTTAGAGAAAAAATATGTTTTATAATTCATGATTCTTCAATGCCTCCTCAAGATTGGTTAGTCTCTCTAGGATTAATAAATGATGCATTAATGCGTGCTTCTGCAGGCGAAATAAATAATATCTTACCATATATGAGATATAGTAGACAAGATAGAATGACTGATACAAGAACTGCAATAAGTTCTAGTTTTTTAGCTAATGTAATTAATGGGTCTGCTTATAGAGTTTTAACAACAGACCTTCATAATCCTGCCTCTGCAGGGGCTTATACTATTCCTTTTGATAATTTAAAAGCATATCCTGTATTAATAGAATATCTTAAAAAAAACCATTCTGATTTTTTAGAAAACTCAGTCATAATTGCACCAGATGTTGGAAGTGCAAGAAGAGCTGAAAGTTATGCAAAAAGACTAGGATTAAATGTTGCATTAGCCCATAAAAAAAGAGAAAAAGCAGGAGTTGTAGGGGATATGACAATTATTGGTGATGTTCAGGGAAAAAACGCAATTATTGTAGATGATATGATTGACACTGCTGGAACACTTTGTAAGGCTGCAGAAGTTCTAAAAGAAAAAGGTGCAAATAAAATTTATGCTTGTGCTACTCATGGTATTTTTAGTAAAGATGCAGTTGAAAAAATAAATAACTCTAATTTTGAAAAAGTTATTATAACAGATACATTTTCTCAACAAGCAAATGGAAAAATTGAAATAGTAAGTATTGCAGACCTTTTTGCAGAATCGATTTATAGGATTAGCCACGGAGAATCAATAAGTGAATTATTTTCTAATTAGTAATTAGGTAGCATAGATTCATAATATTAACAATTTAAATACCCTTATTTCTATTGGATTAATAAAAAAGATGGAAAATCAAGAAAAAAAAGAACTAGATTATGTAAAAGTACTTGAAGCAATTAGAGAACTTCCTTTTTTTATAGGAAAAAACCTTTTAACAGAGTTTTTAAAAGGAAAAGAAACAAAAAAAATTAGAGATAACAATCTTAATTCTCTCAAAACTTTCAATACCCTTAACAATTATAATGAAAATGAGATTTTAGCAATGATAGGAAATCTAATTAACAATAAATTAATCGAAATTACAAATAGTCCCTCAAATAGGTTCTTAAAAATTCTAAAATTAACTGAAAAAGGGAGAAAAGAAATATTTAATCCCCAACACAATAAAAAGAAACTCAAAAATAGATTTAATCATAAAACCACAATTATAACAGAACAAGATAAACATATCTTTAAAGAACTTGATAGTTATCTTAACAAATTTAATAATAATCAAAAAAAAGCTATTATCTCTGATTCTAATAAAATCTTATGTATTGCAGGAGCAGGCTCTGGAAAAACAACAGCTCTTACTAAACGTATAGAATTTCTTGTTAAGTACAGATCTATAAATCCCAATAAGATTCTTGCAATAACATTTACAAGAAAAGCAAGACAAGAAATGCAAGAAAGACTTACAAAACTAGGAATCAAAGTTCCAATAGAAACTTTTAATAGTTTTTCTGAAAAAATCCTTAGAAAATATGGCAAAAAGATTTATGGAAGAAATATTAATGTAATTAATTATGGTAATAAAGTAATGGCATTAATGTCTGCACTAAATAGCCTGAATTTAACAATGGATCAAGCTCTTGACATATATTTTTCACAAGCTCAAAAAAGAAACAAAACAAAGGAAGAACTTTCTAACTTATTTATGAATGATTGTTTCTCAGTCTTAGACTTTTTTAAGGTAAAAAAACAAGAACTATCTGATTTTTCTGAATTTATTGAACCAGAAAAATTTCCAACTGCAAAAATGATTTATAATATTTGTAAACATATAAAAAATCATATGCAAATGCAAGGATTAAGAGATTTTACAGATCAAATTCTTAACACTGTAAATTTTTTCAAGAATAATTCAGACTCTATCCCCCAATTTGAACATATTTTAGTTGATGAATATCAAGATGTTAATGCTATGCAAATTGAATTAATTGACCTATTAAACCCAAAAAATCTTTTTTGTGTTGGAGACCCAAGACAATCTATTTTTGGATGGAGAGGCTCTGACATAAGATATATTTTAAAGTTTGAAGAAAAATTTCCAGGATCTGAAATTATCACATTAACAAAAAATTATAGGAGTAATAATCATATTGTTAATCTTATTAACCTATCAATTAAAGAAATGAAACTACCAGATTTAGAAGGCAATTTTGAAAATGATAAGGAAATTAAACTTCTCAAATTTAATTCTGAAGAAAGTGAATATGGATTTGTTGTTGACAAGATTCTTAATTCAAATATCCCTAAAAATGAAATCTTTGTTCTTAGTAGGACTAATCGACAACTTAATGAACTCTCCAAACTTATGAAACAAAAAAATATTAAGCATGTTCTAAAAACTGATGAACTTAATAATTCAGCATTTATTCCAAAAAAAGAAGTTACACTTGCAACTATTCATTCAATAAAAGGCCTAGAAGCAGAATTAGTTTTTGTAATCGGATGTAATGAACTTAATTTTCCTTGCAAAACATCTGATCATCCTATTATTGAACTTATCAAACTTGAAGATTATGATAAAGAAGAAGAAGAAAAAAGAATTTTTTATGTTGCATTAAGCAGAGCAAAAAACAAGCTTTTTCTAACATATAATGGAAAAAAGCCCACATATTTCATTAATAATGAGATGTTAGAGATGATTGAGGGATAAGGAATAAGGAATAAAGAATAATCACTAAACTAATCTCTATGAATAACCTTATCTCTAGGAACCTTTTCTGTAATTACATAATCTCCATTGCCAATAAATCCATATCTATCTGTTTGTAATTTAGTTACTCTATAAACAGAATTAAAATCAAGAGGATCCCCGCTATTTACTGCTGAAACAGAATCAATATAAACTTCAGGTTTATTGTTCATTTGGGATGTTTGATTGAGGATGTCTTCACCACATCCAGGAACACAACCCCATAATAATGCTGTTGTTCTATCCTCACCTTTTAGTTTTGGAGTCTCAATAGTTTGAAGGTCAAGACCTTCAATAAAGCATACCTGACCAAGACTATTAGAATCAAAGAATTCATATCTCACTATCCCTCCTGTTAAAACAATTCTCATAGGATGACTATTTGTAACTAATCCAATCGTCTGAAGATCAAAATCTGTCTGATAATCACACCCTTCAAAAAAATGCCGATAAATATGTTCGGTTTGTTCTATATTTGGGTCTTTTTTTGGAGCCCAACCTTTCCTTGGGATAACTCTTACTGGAATCTCACTACTTCTACATATATCTCCTAATTCTCTTAATCCCCCACGAATCCTTTGTTTTACATCATCTAGAACCCTCTCTGATGTTAGCTCTTGATACTCATAAGCACCTTCAATTAATAATATATCAAATGGTTTTTGTTTCATTTTAACCTTTCTCAGAATTATATCTGAGGTATTCACCTCATTATATGTGTTAAAATATATGTTTTTAAGTGTTTTGTTATAGGAACGTTGTCCGGAGTTCTAATTAAAATTTTTGAGGCATTGATTTCTCTTAAGAATTTGATTTTTCAGTCTCATTTATTAGGGTGGAAGAAATATAAATTCAATAACAAAAGAGTCAAATCAATCTATTCCCAACAACGCCGTTATAAGAAGTTATTTAATAGAATTATTTAATAAAATACAACTAAAATTTATCCTTTAACCTTTTCATATATTATCAAAGATGTACCAGAAAGTGCTGGTATTCTAATCATGTCTAATGTAAGATAAGCATCTCTTACAGTTTGTCCTGCATAACCATGTGCTAATTCCACTCTTTCACCTGGAAAATCTACATCTGAATCTCTTCCTCTAAATTGTAATGCTTCTGAATTAAAAGGAGTTAACTTAATTTTATCATTTAATGGTGTGGTTACATGAACTGCTTCTGCAGAAGATTCTCCTTCTCTTGGAGCATATTTAACCATCTCCCCAATAGAATAACCTGCAGGTCTAAAAACTCCCAAGGTTCCTGAAGGAATTCTTGCTGTTAATATTCCTGTTTCCTCACTATGATATTTTTTTGCATCTAAACCTTTCACAAGATCAAAAACACCAGCTAAATCAGACTCTTTAAAATAAATATCAACATGTCCTGGTATTTCAGAAGAACTAAATTCATTCCTTAATCTACTATTCTCTATATAATTTTGTCTTTGAATATGTGCTGCCTTTACAAGATGTTCTAATTGTTTTGGTGTAATCGATTGTCTTCCATCTGTTTTTGCAACAATAGGATCCGGGTGTACTTCAACAATAATCCCATCAACCCCCATTGCTACTGCGCCCATTGTAACACCATAAACTAATTCACGTTTTCCAGTTATATGGCTTGGATCAAAAATAACATTATGAGGAGTATTATTAACAAGATGATCTAGTGTAGCAATGTCTTGCCCATTTCTTGCTATATCTGTTTCATTATTCTTACCTCTAACACATAGCATCACATTACTCTTATCTCCTACTTTTCCAGCAGAACCTAACCATTCTTTTAAAGAAGTATTCATCCCGTTTTTTAACAAAACCGGTACTTTAGCCTCTCCTAATGCAAGAAGAAGTGATTGATTTTGTGCATTTCTAGCACCAACCTGGTATAAATCAACACCATAATCTTGAAACATTGGAATGTCCTTAGCATCCATTATCTCTGTCACAATTTTTAAATCAAATGCATCACCAACAGCCCTCATCCATTCTAATGCTTTTTCACCATGTCCAGTCCAATCACCTGCCCTTGTTCTAGGTTTAAATGCACCCCCTCTTAAATAGTCTGCACCAACACTTTTTGCAACATCCCCAAGTCTTTTTATCATATCCTCACTTTCAACTGAACAAGGACCAACCATTAATATTAAATCTGATTTATTTTCCATATTTTCCCAATATCACAAAACTCTTTCCCAACAGGTTTTTAGTTAAAAAGAACACTATTTAAGTATTTTTAAGTTTTTGTATAAAAAAAGTAGGGATACAAGGGATATTTACCTTCTTGTCTCTTTTCACTATTTTATACCCCTTTCCAAGATTATAACGCTTATTTGTCCTAACTACTTAGTAGTTAAAATAGAAGGATTTATATACTAGAATTACCTTTAGATAATAAGAAAAGATGGGAAAAACAACTGCATTTTTTAATAACAATGAATCAGAAGAAACTATTTTAGAAGCAACAGAAGATATTCGTAAAGCTGTTAATACTTCTTCAGGATTAGAACTCTCTTTAACAGAGGAAAATAAGAGTTTAGACATGGATCCTGAACTAAGAGATATTGCAAATAATGCTGCAGAAAATAATATTAGATATACATTAAGTGCTAGAGATAGTAGTGCAACAGACCAAGAAACTGCAAAAGAAGTTACAACATTTCTTAATCAAGTTTATAATTCAAATCTTCATAAAGGTAATGAGTTTAGAGGAGAAGTTGCTTATCAAAATCAAGCAGGAAATTATGTTTTAGCTGCTTAAATATATTTTTTTAAGAAAGATCAATATCCCTACTTCCCCTTCCAATGAATATATTTCCTTTCTAAAAATAACAATGTGTAATTCAATAAATATCCTAACAAACCTGCAAGGATTATTGATGCATACATCCCTTTAATATCATAAATATATTGAGCATTCAGAATATAATGCCCAATTCCTATATTTGTTCCAATAAACATCTCAGTAACAACAATTACAACTAATGTCCAACTTATTGCTGTTCTAAGCCCAATAAAGGTTTCAGGCAAACTTTCAAAAAAAACAACTTTTTTGAAAACCTGCCATTTTGAAGCACCCATTACTTTTGCAGCTAAAATTCTAGATTTATTTGCATTTAAAACACCATAAGCAGTATTAAAAATTATTAATAAAAGTGCTGCAAAAGAAGCAACAGCAATCTTAGATAAGTCTCCTATCCCAAACAACAACAAAAATAATGGAAAGATTGCAGTAATTGGGGTTGATCTAAAAAAGTCTATAAGAAATTCTAGACTCCTATAAACCTTTTCTTTTCCCCCCAAAAATAAACCAAGGGGTACACCCAAGACTAGAGCAATTAAAAATGCCTCAATTGTTCTAATAAATGTTGTGAACAAATCAGGGATTATTTTTCCTGTAAATAAAAGTACAAATATCTCGTAAAAAGTTTCAAATGGGCTTGGAAGAAAAAAGCTATCAATTAGATTAGTAAATGAAAGAAACATCCATAAAGCTATTAATATTAAAGGGCCAATTATTGAAAGTTTTTTCATAGGTTTACCTCACTTTGAAAAATCTTTAAAGCTTTATTCTTTATTTCATTAAATTTTTCTGTTTTTAAAACCTCAATTGTTCTTGGATATAAAAGAGGATTTTTTATCTTACCAATTACTTTTGCAGGTTTACCTGATAAAATTATAATTTCATCAGCTAAAAAAACTGCTTCTTCAATATTATGAGTTATTACAAGAATTGTAGGTTTATTTTCAAGATAATAATCTTGCAGTTTGTTTGCTAATTTAAAAGAGTTCTCGTAATCAATAGATGAGAAGGGTTCATCAAGTAACAAAATATTAGGTTTAGTAATTATTGTTCTTAAAAAAGCTAAAAATTGTTTTTGCCCTCCACTAAGTTCATAAGGATAAGACTCAAGATCTATTCCAAAATTATATTTTGTAGTTAAATTACTAATATTTGTTTTAATTACCTTAGAATCTTTTCCTTTAACTTCTAAAGGCAATGATAAATTTTCATAATTTGTTCTCCAAGGCAATAATGATTCCTGATAATTTTGAAACATGTAATTTAGTTCTTTTTTATTGTTTTTAGTTTTAAAATTAAGTTCTCCAGAATCTTGTTTAACTAAACCTGATAAAATATTAAAAAGAGTTGACTTTCCACAACCATTTGGCCCAAAAAAAGCAGTAATTTTTCCTTTACTTATATTTAAATTTAGATTATTTAAAATTAAATGAGAATTAAAAGATTTCGTAATGTCTTTAATAGCAATTTTAGTGACCATTTTACCTCCGAATTAACTTAGTTTTATAATTGGAGAATAAAGTACATCTTCTGGATTAATTTCTTTATCAACAACCCCATGTTTTGTAAAAATATCATAAAAAGCCTGAATTGATTTTAGATCTTCTTTTGTTAACTCATCATAACTTTTCCAAACCATAAGCGGAGTTTCTTGTATTAACCCTTCATCAAGAGCAGTATAATCTTTTAAATATTTTTTAGAATCTTTAGGATTTTCTCTAATTTCTTTATAGGTTCTTTCATATATTTTTACTACTTTTTTAGTAGTTTCTGGATTTTTTTTAGCAAAATTTACATTAACAACATCAGCTCCACCATAAAATGGATCTGCAATTAATTCTTCAACAGGACCTGGATAAAAGATTTTCCCCACTCCTTTTAATCTAGCATTAGTTGACATTGGTTCAAGTGCAAGTAATGCATCAATTTGTTTTGTTGCTAAAGCTGGTACCTGTAAACCAGGTGTAAGTTCAATAATAGTTACGTCTTTTTCAACATCAAGACCATTTTTTTCAAGTAAATCCTTAATTATTGTTTGCCACTGAATTGTTCCTCCAAGATTTCCAATTTTTTTACCCTTTAAATCCTTGATTGATTTAATATCACTATTCAAAGGGACAAGAAAATTAACACTTGGAATTTCTTTTGTTCCTCCACTAACAGAAATTACTTTTAATTTCCCAGGATTTTTTGTTTCAACTATTCCAACAATTCCGTTTGCTGCAGCAGATGCAAAATCAATTTTGTTCTGGAGTAGTGCATCAATTAATTGGTTTGGACTTTGAAACTTTATTATTTCAACATCTATTCCTTCTTCTTCAAACCAACCTTTTTCAATTCCCATATATAACGGTAATGCATGAGTTGAAGGTAAATATCCAATTTTAATTTTAACATTTTCTTTGTTTATAACCTTCCCAGTATAATTAAAATCTACATTATAATAAATAATTCCAATTCCAATTACTAATAAGATTAAGATTGGCACTGCATATTTTTTTATTTTTTTATTTTCCATTCTAGTAACTTAAAATTAATCAAAAAAACTTTCTTATATAACTTACCTCCCCCTTAAGGGGTAGCAATTAGAAAGATATTTAAAGTCTAATAAATAAGATAAAAATATGAAAACAAGTTTATTAAGAGACATTGGATTAACTGATGGGGAGACTAAGGTATATTTATCCTTACTTAGATTTGGAGAATCAACAACAGGACCTTTATCAAAAAATTCACAAGTTTCTTCTTCAAAGGTTTATAGTATTTTAGAAAAATTAATTGAAAAAGGCCTAGTTGGATATACAATCAAGGGTAAAACCAAACATTTTTCTGCAGTAGAACCAAAAAGAATCTTAGATTATATGGATAAAAAAGAAAAAGAGTTTTTAGAAAAAAAACAAGAATTAAAAGAATTAATACCCCTCTTAGAAAAAGAGCAGATTTCATCAAAAAAACCCAGGGCCAAGGTTTTTGAAGGTCTTAATGCTACAAAGAACTTTTTTAATAATCTACTCGATGAATTAAAAAAAGGTGATGAATATTTTGTAATTGGTGTGAATTATGGTTATGAATACCCTGGAATTAGAGAGTTTTTTCATAATTATCATTTAAGAAGATCAAAAAAAGGAATAAAAGTTAAAATGCTTGCAAACCATGTAACAAAAGGAAACCTTGTTAAGACAACTGCAAAAGTTTCAGAAATAAGATACTTACCTCAATATTTTGCATCAAACATGTGGATGGTTTTTTATAAAAATAAGGTATTGATTTCAATCTGGGATAAAGATTATCAAACAGCACTTCACATTGAATCAGAAACTGCAGTAAAAAGTTTCACTGAATATTTTAGTGCGTTATGGAAAATTGCTAAACCTTAAACTATTTTATTAAATTATTCTTCTGACCCAAAAACTTGTAAGGATAAATCTCTTGAAAAATTAAAAACATCGATATCAGTTGAAGAGTCAACTACTTTTTGTCCAAGCCTTTTGTATTTCTCAATTACTCTTTCACGAATATGAGGCCAACATGGATTACTAGGTTTATTCCAAGATTCATCTAAAACTTTTGGAGAAGGAAACGCTATATTTATTCCAAGAACACTCGCTAGATGAACTGAAGCAGCTAAAGCTATTTCCTCTCTCTTAGGATACCTATATTCAATACCTTCAGAATCCTCAGGGTCCTCGATTTTCTCTCTAGCTCTTTTTATTCTTCTTTTAAGTTCACTCTTTCTTTTAACTAAAGGGTCTTTATCTATTTCACTCATTATTTCATCTAATCTTTGTAACTTACCCTCATTACATATACCTAAATATCCATCAAAATTAGTACATCTTAAATTTTGTATTGGATTTATTGCAAGATATGTTTGAGAAGGATGAAAAACAGCATGGACCTTCCAGTATTGAGTTACATCTAATCGAATTATTAATCTATCTATTTCCACTACCTGATCCAAGCCAACATCAAAATAAAGATTTCTTTCAGGAGCATCCTTATATAACCAATTAGTTACAACTCCTTCAGGTAAATCATATTTTTGTCTTTTTAATCCAAGTGCCATTGTTACAATCGAGGCATTTCCCTGCATAAGAACTTCTTGAGGAGATTTATATAGTCTGCATAAACTAAAACTCTTTGGTGCTCCCTTTCTTTCTAAACCTACTAAAGAATACAATGAATCACTTTCATAATCTTTCTCAGTAACCTCATCTACCCATTCTTCAATAGTTCTAACTGCATTTTCTGGTGAAAATCTACTAGAAGAAATTGCTTCTAAACTTGGCCATTTTAAAAGAGGCTCGTTCATCTATTTATTCAAAATCTAGGGTTTAAAAACATTTAGAAGTAGAAAAACAAGTAGTTTTTAATCCCTTGTACCTCTAGGATAAAATCTAAAAAAAGTTAAAAAATATATTTAGTACTCCTAGTTTACCTTAAAAAGGGGGTATTTTGGGGGTAATTATTTATTGTTTTTAGCTAAGTTGACTTTTTTACAATCTTCCTTCAACTTACAGTTACGACAAATTCCAGAATTCTCAGACCATTCATTTGTTCCATAACAGTCTTTTAATAGATTTGTCGATTTTAATTTGGTTTTAGCCATAAGATTTTTAATATTTTAGGGTTTATATTATCTTCTATACTCTTGTTTTGAAGATTTATCTAAAAATTCTTAACAAAATCTTTTAAATCTCTTATTTACGATTCCAATCTCTATTCACATTAGAGCAAGTATCTACAGTTAAACTCTCATCTTCAAGAGATTTAAGAAATTCTTTTTTAGCATTTGTAACCTTTCCTGAACCTTTAACAAATTCTTTTTCAACTTCCTTATTAACAATTTGAGTTTCAACCTCTTTATTTCCATAAGATGTAAATGAGGATTCGCTAATAGAAATATCTTCAGTTATTGTCCTAACTTTAACAGGATTTACATCCCCTATTTCAGAATCCTCTTTAAAATATTTATTCAAAGAACTAAAATCAGGTTCATTCTCATCTTTATATATTAAAACTTCATCACCCTCTTTTTCATCCATAGATTAAAAATATAATCTAAGATTTATAAATATGATTAACATGAATTAGGTAGATTAAAGTCTAGGGGTTTAATTGGATCTAGATTTAAATTACCTCTTCTTAATGCATCTTTTAAACTAGATCTACAAAAACTTACAAGTTCCTTACTTTTTTCAACTTCAGCTTCAATCTGATCTTGCATAGAAGATCTCTCTAAATTTCTAATCATTTGTTGGTGTTGCATGTCATATATTCCAGGGTCATTTGATTTAATTGCATTGTTCCATATAAACCATTCATCAAAGAATATTTTATCATCTTCAAGAGTGGGATTATTTGCCCCTGTTGCTTGAATAGCTTGTTCAAGTAAATGTCCATTATCAGCAGTAAAAAGATAATCTGCTCGACAAAGTGTTGCAGTATGCATGGGCGTTGTTCCCCTTAAATCAGCAAAAGGGTTTACTCCTCTTTGAACCTGATTAGTGACCCATAAAATATCTGAAACATGTGAATTAGGAAGAGTTTCTCCAGCGCCAAAAGATTCTACGATTTTTTTATCAAGAATTGGTTTTCTTCTGTCTCTAAATATAAGATCTCTTGCTTTTAGGATATATTCTTCCCAATTTCCTAATTGTGTTGCTTTTGAATCTATTGTTCTCGAACAAAGAGCAGTAGCAAAATTTGAGGATTTGGCTGCAAAACTTTTTCCATGCTTAGTATCAAATTGTATTCCTCTATAAATATCTGCAGGAAAGCTTGCTATTCTCATTGCCAATGTAAACTTCATTGCATCTAAACCACTCCCATAACTTTTATCTATCCATGGAAAACACCCTGCACTTGCAAAAGCACTTGCAACTGCAAGATTAGTATGAGAAGTATTTACTTGAGTATTTGTAAGAACATTATCATGATCTTCTACATCTACAAACCCTTCTATATGATTAGACATCGCTTTGTAAAATCCCATTGCTTTTTCATAAGCCCTAGAAGAACATCTATTTGGAATAATTGCAAGAATTTCTTGAGACGGATCTAGAACTTTTTCTGGATTACACATTGTATGGATTGTCACCATTTCAAGACCACACATTGGATGTCCCATCATATGCCTATCAAAAGCAACTTTTTCAGGAGTCTTTCTACTAGTTTGTCCAGATATAATTGCTCCAGATTTGCAATAAGGAAGAATTGTTTTCATAGAATTACTTACTTCTTCTGTTGGTACTGCAAATAAAACAAAATCTGCATTTCTTACTGCACTTTGTGCGTCCATTGCTACAGCATAGGGTGAGTCTCTTGTTTTTGTTTTATCTAGATCATATACAGTTATCTCTGCTTTTCCTACCTGTGCATCTGCAGAATATCTTCCCATTGTTCCCTGACCTATTGCTGTAAATTTTACCATTTTGTGTTTTTCAAGAATTATGCGCCTTGAGACACAACCACCTCAAAACCTTTAAACTCGAAGATATTTATATTATTTAAGGGTTTCTAAAGATTTAGAAAATATGATTAATAAATCAAATTAAAATTTTCTGATTTCTAATTCTATCATTAAATTTTTGTAATTTAGATTTTCTCCTCATTAAAAATCCCTCACCTAAGGATAAATGAGGATTATTAGTATTTACAGCATCAAAAACATTTCTTATTGTTTTAGCAAAATCTATAGGTTTTGTATAATCTCCTCCAAATCGATAAAGTGTAGAAGCTCTTGCTGAATCTCCTTGATAAACCTCTGTAAACATTCCAGTTTGATCAATTTTACAATCAAATTCTCTTTCACCCAGATTGTTAGTAATTACTAATCTAGCCCCAGGACGATAAGATACTTTTTTATTATTATCTACATCTATATAATCGTCAACCCTATGTCTTGTAAAAGGTTTTAAAGGGTCTGGAACATCAATTCTAATCACATTTAATCCAAAATAGGTTATCTGATCTGGAGAAACAATGTCAACCTGATATCCTACAATAAATTTCCCCTTATCACTAATCGCAAATTCCCTAAGTCCTTTTGTGGTAAATAGGGTTTTTGGATTATGTCTTACAGATAAACTCCACTCAGCCTCAGAAAGTTCAAAATTTCCATTTAATAATCTCATATCAAAAAATTGTTCAGGTTTAAAAAAATGGTCTATAGGTACTACTGAATCTTTACTTCTTACCACAGGAGTCCAATCATCAAAACCTTGCATCCATTTTAATCCTGTTATTTGATAAAAACCATTCCTACCTTTAATTCCTTCATCATCACTAAGAATTCTTTCATCAGTTTTAGGCAAAAGAGATCTATAAGGTGCACTCCTTTTGTCTTCAAAAAATGCAATATCTCCAATATCAAAAAAAGGTTCCCTTGTATCTGCTTTAACAGGCATTAAAAATTCAAAACCACATGCAAGTTTTTGTAACTCTAATACTACTTCTTCAAATCCTACCTGTTTTGCAATATCTGAGATTTTAGCTCTCCCTTGTGCTTGTAATTCTTGTTTAAGAATTCTTTGAAAAGCAAGAGCTTTTGCATCATCATAAATAAATTCAGTTCCAGGAGTATATACAGGACTTTCTGATCTTTCAAACCTTAATGCATCTTCTAAAGATCCCATTAAAATTAAAAATATAAGGTATTTATAAACCTTATCTTTATTGTTACTTAATAATGGTAA
>CAZJPU010000019.1:0-14247 GCA_964548105.1 Candidatus Woesearchaeota archaeon
AAATTGAATCTTGTAAATCTGATGCTGAATGTAATGATGATAATATTTGTAATGGACTTGAAACTTGTGATCCTGCTAATGGTTGTCAGGCAGGAACCCCATTAGCTTGTGATAATAATGATGTTTGTGATGGAGATGAGACTTGTGATCCTGCTAATGGTTGTCAGGTAGGAACTGCTTTAGTTTGTGATGATGGATTATTTTGTAATGGTGCTGAAACTTGTTATCCTCTTTCTGGTTGTCAATCTGGAGTTGCTCCTGATTGTGATGATGATGTTGCGTGTACAATAGATTCTTGTATTGTTTTAAATTCCATTAATCCTTTTTTTACAATTCTTTCTAAAATTCCTTTTTTAGATTTTCTTGCACTTTCTGAATCAGATGGTTGTAATAATGATCCTGATGATGATTCATGTTCTGAAGATGCGTGGCATGATATTGGAGATCCAAACTGGATACCAATTATTGGAGATTCTTGTAAAGAAAAAGAACAACAAGAACAAGAATGGAGAGATTATTTTTGTAATGGAATTCATGGTTGCCTTTATAATTCTGGGGCTACTCAATGGATAAATACAGGGAATACAAGAAACAAACAAGATGGAACTCTTTGTGATGATGGATTATTTTGTAAAACAAATGATGTTTGTTTAGGAGGAGTATGTACTGGAAGTGAAAGAGATTGTAGTGATGGAGTAGGTTGTACAGACGATAGTTGTAATGAAGGGATTGATATGTGTGAAAATATTGCAAAGAATGCTAATTGTGATGATGGTAATGTATGTACAAATAATATTTGTGATTCTGTAAATGATTGTCAATACCCTTATAATTCAGAGTCCTGTGATGATGGATTATTTTGTAATATAAATGAAGTATGTTCTTTAGGATCTTGCGGAGGAGGAGAATTAAGAGATTGTAGTGATGATAATGAGTGTTCAAAAGACCTTTGTAATGAGGATATAGATATGTGTGAAAATCCTCAAGAACCTGATGGAACCTCTTGTTCTTTAGGAGATGATAAAGAAGGGATTTGTTATCAAAAAACTTGTGTTGAGTGTATTGGATCTTCTGACTGTCCTATTTTAGAACCCTCTCCGAAAACATTAGAAATTTGTAAAGATAGTGAATTATGGGTTAATGAGTTTAGTTTTAATATAGTATGTGAATCTAATGTGTGTAATTATGAGACATATATTAGTGATAGTTCTTTGAAAGAGGAGTGTGGAGAAGATGAATGTGAAGAAACTGATTTAGAGAAAGATCCTCCTAATCCTGAATGTAAGTGTGTAATGACTAATCTTCCAGGTGTTGAAGAATATTCTGAATGTACTTATAATTGTTTTTATAGGGGTTGTGATTTAAGTGAAGGAGGGTGTTGGGAAATACCTTATGATAAAGAAGAAACTAAGCGATGTTTTAATGGATGTGTGGGGGGTTTTTGTAAATGTTTTACAAGTCCTCATCATATTTATGATGATGATGGGGATGGTTGCGCAGATTGTGAAAGTTGTGAAATTGGTTTAGAATCAAATTGCTATGGAGATGAAGGAAAAAATGGTAATGAATGTAATTATCATATTCCAGATAGTGATGAAAGAGGTATTGGTGAATGTGAAGCAGGAGCGTGTAAACAAATATATCCTTGTCATCATAAATGTGGTGATTGTGAAAAATGTAATGAAGATTTATCTCCTCCAGAATGTGTAGCAGATCCTTCTAAGAAAGAAAGTGAATGCCAACTTTCTGAAGATACTGGAGATGAAAAAAATGGAGTATGTGATGATGCTGGTAATTGTAAATCTCCATGTGATTTAAATGGATGTCAAAAATGTGATATGAGCGTAGATCCTCCACAAGCAGTTCCAGATTCTACTAAAAATGGAATTAGTTGTTCTGAAGGTATCTCTCCTGGAAAAGAAGGGTTTTGTAAAGATGGTAGTTGTATTGAGAAAAATTGTGAGAGTTTAAATCTTGGTCAGGATTGTGGTTCTTCAAGTTCTGTAGGTTTTAAGTGTTGTAAAGATTCTCCTGAAGAATTTTGTTGTTCGTTAGGTGATGTAGGTTCAGAAATGTGTTGTAAAGATGGAACAAGTCTTGAACAACCACAACCTATTGAAATCTGTGACGTATTAGCATCGAAGTCTATTTGTAATCAGAATAAGTGTACTGGTGATACTCCTGTGCGTTGCCCTGAAACAGGAAATGCTGATCAAAATGTTTGTTGTCCTTTAGATAGTAGTTGTATAAGTCAGGGTTCTGGAGGGGTGTTTCCTAAAATTTATTCTTGTGGAAAAGATGAATGTGATATTGATGCAGGAGAATACAGATGCCCTTCTTCAGGTGATACTTTTGATGGAGAAGGGGGTTTGTGTTGCAAATCAAATGAAGATTGCACTTCTGTAATGGGTTATGATATTTGTAAACCTACAAGTTGTGATCAAGAAGGATATAGTTCTTGCTATGGAATTAGTGGGACAGATTATGAAGATACTGTTTGCTGTTATAAAAATGGAATAGAAACTTGTGCTCCACATCCAAGTGGTTATCCTAACTGTATTAATATTGCGGATTCAGTAGGAAATCCTTCAGAAACTCCTTCTACCTCTGTTTATATGGTTAGAAATAAAAATGATTTTTCTCTTAATGGAAAAGCTTATGTTATAAAACCTCATATGTTTTTTAATAGATCTATAACTATAACCCTTTTAGAAGATTATGATGAAACTTATTTTGAAACCTATAAATATTCTAGTCATGAAATTGTGCTTGAATCTTGTAATATCTCTCTTTTGGATAGTATTTCTCAGAATATTAGTCCAATAGGAGGAAATGTTAGTTTAATTAATAAGATCAATATAAATATTCCTGTAGAGGCTTTGTTAGAAGAGAAAGAAATAATAATTGAGGAATATAATTTTAGTAATTGCTATGTCATTGGAGAGGATGATTCAGTAAATATTATTTATTTTTTAGAAAATTTAGAAATCTGTGGAAATGATGTTTGTGAAGAAAATGAGAATTGTCAGAGTTGTCCCTCTGATTGCGGAAGTTGTTCAGAATCTAATTTTTTTGGTAGGAGAGGTTCGGGTGGTGGAGGAACTTCTTTTGAAGAAAAAGGAGTTATTGATAAAATTGTAGAATCTTTTGGATTAGATGAAGAAACTCCAAAATCCTCAGAGCAACCAATAACGGAAATAATTGAAACTGAAAAATGTGATAATTGTGGGAAGAGTTATAGATTTATCTATATGATTATAATAATCGTAATTATTTTTTTAGTTGTCTTGTTTATATTATTAAGATACTTTAAGAAAAAGAAGAAAATTAGAAAAATTCAGATAAAGAAGAAAAAACCAAGAAAGAGTCATAAGAAAAAAAGAAAGTAATTTTTGATTATTGAGAAGATATTATAGAGGTTATTAATCTTTCATATTGGTATATTGCTATTTCGTCAGGAGAAGGCATTCCATTTTGTCTTTTAGATGTTAGGGTTCTTGGATTTTTAATCCAAGGATATAATTGTGAATAGAACTTTACTTGATCATTAGTTAATATTGCTGTGTTAAAACCATCTAATTTTTCTCTTTCATAAGTTTTATCTTGTTTTAAATAAATATCACAAATTGTTTTTATAGCTCCTTCTGGTGCGTCTTTCCAATTTTCTCTTACAATTTGTTTTTCATTCTCTGAAAGTTTTGTATCTAGAACTTCGATTAAGGATTCTACTGAGTATTTTTGTGGAAGAGAGTCTTTTGATTTTTGACATCCATTTAATAAGGAAGTTCCTGCTAAGGTTACTAAAAAGTTTCTTCTATTCCCGGGAATATTTTCTAATTTATCTATGGATCCCATATTATCTTGATTTTTTAGGATTTTAGGGTTTAAAAGGTTTGTTTAATTAATAAATTTTTGATGAAGAAATTTAAACCCTTTTTATCACGCAGTCATATTTTCTGTACATATCCCATCTCTACAATAAGGAATAGGGGCTTTACATAGATGCCTTGTAGAAGTTAGAGTTCCATATCTATCACAAGAGTATTCTGTTAAATAAGTCTCATCTTCACAATTATCTTCCCAAGAAACCCCATTTTTATCAATTACAATTCCTTTTAATGTATAATTAATTTCTAGTTCATCATCAGTACAAGGATTTGTATAATTACAAGGTTGTTGTGTAAGTGGTTTTTCGGTTATTTCACAAGAATCATTCTCATCTGTTTCGCATTTTCTAAATTGGATATCATCAAAATAGCATTCTGACCAGTTTTCACATACCCATAAACAACATTCTTCTGATGTTTTTGATTTATTGGTTGTTGTATTGCAGGAATTAATATCTGTACATTCTCTTGTTTTAGTGTTGTTAATGCAAATTGACCAATTAGCGCAAGTCCAGTTTTCTTCACAAGGTGGGGTGTTTTCAGGAGTTTCTGAATTATTAATGGTGTTATTAATAATTGGTTCAGTAGCATTTTCAATTTCTGAAGTAGAATTATTATTAAAACCAAATTCTGAAAAATCTATTTTTGGGAGGAAAAAAATAATAAATATGCTTGTTGATAAGCCTATTAATATCAGGACCATTATTAGTAATATTTTTTTAGAACTTATTTTATGTTTTTCTGCTTTCAAGTTTCCTGATAGTTTTTCTATATGTTCTTTATCCATTTTAATTCTCTTTTTTTAGTTATTTTTACTTGGGATAATATTTATTTATTCTTCCTTATTAATAGGGGGAGAAAAATAAATTTTTTTTTGTTAAATTAAGGTCTGATTGAATAGGGTTGATTATGACTCTCTTTTTTAATATATTTTCTAAGACTTTAAGGTTTAAAAGGTTTGTTTAATTAACAAAGTGTTATGTCCATATACCTTTGTCACTCTAATTCGAATCTGGCCTAACTAATGAATTCTCAGCTCAGAAGAAAAGTTTTAATAAAGTAGGAATAATGATTTTTTTTTAGGAAAAATTATATTTTAATGCTCATACAAAAAAACAAAAGTTTTTCCAGAAAGTTTTTTACTGATAAACTTTTTTCTTTGTAAAAGTAATAAGTCTGTTCTGGCAGTTTGATAAACAACCCCATATGTTTCTATAATTTCTTTAATGGTAAATATCTTTGATGGATGTTTCATAAATTCTTCTAAAATTAATGCTTGTCTTAAATTTAAATCTGGATTTTTTTGGATAATTTCCTTTGTTTTTTTCTGTTCTTCTTGTTGTTTCATTATATATTCAATCATATCATTTAATGTATCTCCTATTGCCTCAAAATTATACTTTATAAAATAAGTTAAGTCCATTTCATCATATTCAGTATAAAGATAAGCTAAATCGTAATTTTTTCTTGAACGAATAATCCTTTTGGAAACTGCCATATATTCAAATAACCAATATCCCTGAGAAAGCATATACCAGTAAAAGATACTTCGAGCAGTCCTACCATTTCCGTCATTAAATGGATGAATATATCCTATTAAAAAATGTAAAATAACCCCTTTTACAATAGGATGGATAAATTCTTTGCAATCATTATTCGCAAAATTACAAAATTCATTGATTAATTCTTCAATCTCTTTATATTTTGGAGGGATATGTGCAGTTACTTCATTATTACCAACAGAAATATCATCATTATCTCTAAAATTTCCTTCATCTGTAGAGTCATCTAAGGTACCTTTTGTTACTGTTTTTTGTATTTTTAATAATAATTCTGGAGTAATTTTCTTATCTTTTTGTTTTAATATCAACTGCATTGTTTCATAATTGTTAACAATCATTTTTTCAGAAGCTGTTTTAGGTTTTCTTTTTTCTCTAAGCATAGCTTTGGCAACCTGCCTTGTTGTTGAAGCTCCTTCCAACTGACTTGATGCAATCGCCTCTTCCATTAAAGAATTAATAACATAACTTTCTTGGAGATTTAAAGATTTACCATTAATTTTTATATTTCCAGCTAAATTTTTATCAAATTGATGTAATTTTTTATTAAATTCAGACAAGAGACTATATTTCATTTTTATGCCTTTAAAATCAATTTCTTCATAATTATCTTCACGTAAAAGTTTCATAAATGCCCAAGCATGTTCTCTTTTATCTTTTTCAGGAATACGATATTTTAATTCAGACCAATAAAGATATTTTTTATTTAACTCAAAGACTAGGTTTAGGAAATTTTTTTCTCGGATAGCATTGCTAAACCCTTCGACATCTTTATTTAATAGGTGTCTTACATTGAATGGTTTTTCTGGAAGTCTCATTTTATTCTATCTACTAATTTAGTATTCATTAGTAGATATTAGTATGTAATACTTTATAAATCTATCTACTAATTTAGTATTCATTAGTAGATATTAGTATTTAGGAAAATCAGTAGATATAAAAATTTAACTTGCAATTATTTTTCTGGTTTAAAAAAATATTTTTTAATAGCCTTAGATATAAATCACCTAAGAATAGAATATAACAATCAAAGGAAGGTTTATTTAGCCTCATAGAGTAATAAAATAATGAGGAGAATTAAAATTTAATTTAAGACAGGTTATTTAAACAATGTTAAAGAGATTAATGATTTTTATTTTAATTATTTTCTTATTAGGAATTTTAAGTATTTATTATCCTCAATTAACTGGAAAAGTAGTTTCTGAAATAATGTATGAAAAAGAACCTGCGTTTGTTATGAGGGTTATAGATGGAGATACTTTAGAAAGCGATATTGGGAATATAAGGCTTTTAGGAATTAATACTCCTGAGCGTGGGAAACCTTATTATGAAGAAGCTAAAATTTTTTTAGAGCATGTTGAGAATAAGTCAATTGATATTTTAAGAGATAAAGAAAATGAAGATAGATATTATCGAAAATTAAGGTATGTGTTTTATAATGAGAGATTATTAAATATTGAGATTTTAGAGAGGGGTCTTGCTACTAGTTTTATGATTTCTGAATTAAATTATGAAAATAAATTGATTGATGCAGAAGAATTTGCTATGGAAAATCAGATAGGGTTATGGGAGAAAAGTGAAGATGTTTGTGCAGAATGTGTTGTGCTTGATGAACTTAATTCTGAGGAAGAGTTTTTTATTTTGAAAAATATATGTGATTTTGATTGTGTTATTAATAATTGGGTTGTTAAAGATGATGCAAATCATTTTTTTAAGTTAAATGATTTGGATTCTCATGATGAGGAGAGGTATGATAGTAAAGGAAGTATTTGGAATAATGATGGAGATAGGTTTTTTATGAGGGATGATAAAGGGAAGTTGGTGTGGTTTGAGGTGGTTTGAGGTGGATGGGGATGGATTGAGGTGGTTGGGAGGGGTTGATGGAAAGTTTTATAAATATATGTTCATATAATTAAACATATGTTCAATGAATTAAACATCTTAAAGATATTTTTTGAATCTCCTACAAGAGAATTTAATGTTAGAGAGGTTGCTCGAATCTTAAAAATAGCTCCAGCTACTGCTAGTAAAGAATTAAAAAAATTTGCAAAGAAAGAGGCATTAAAAGAGCGTAAGGAAAGGAATTTAATTTTATATCAGTCAAAATTGGATAGTGAATTTTATAGAGATTTAAAAATATTTTATAATATAAGAAAGATTAAAGAGTCAGGATTAATTGAAGAATTAAATAAATTTTACCTGAAACCTACGATTATTCTTTTTGGTTCTGTTGCTGAAGGATTGGATATAGAAAGTAGTGATATAGATTTGGTGGTTATCTCTGAGAAAAAAAATAATTTCCCTGATTTTAAAGATTATGAAAAAAAATTAAATAGAAAAATCCAGATATTTAATGTTAAAAATTTAAAAGATTTAAAAAATAATCATTTAATAAATAATGTTTTGAGTGGGATTGTTTTACAGGGAGAGATAAAATGGATTTAGATGATTGTTATAGAAAAGGATTTATAAGAAAAACAAAAGTAAATACAGAATTAATAAAATCTTTGATTTAAATGTCTGAATCAAAAGAAATTACTGTTAATTCTTCAGATATTAATAAGATAAGTGTTTCTTCTTATGTTTCTCTTGCTTATGATTCTTTAAGGGAGATTTTAGAAGCATTTTGTATTTCAAAAGGATATAAGGTTACTTCTCATTTATGTTTGGGAGAGTTGTTAAAATCTTTAGTTTCAGATTTTGATTTTAATAATTTTGATAGATTTAGATATATAAGAAATGGAATAAATTACTATGGAACAAAGATAGATGTTGAGCAGGGAAAAGAGATAATAAAGAAGATGTTTGAGATGAAGAAAGATATGTTAGATAGGTATTTGAAGGGTGTTTGAGGGGGGTTGGGGGTGGTTGAGATAGGGGAGTTGTTGAGGTTGAAAAGGGTTGGATTAAATGGAGGTGGATTGAAAAGAGTGGTTGAGTGGGTTGGGGTGGTTTGAGGCGAGGAAGGATTTTTAAATGGGGAGTATATGTTAAGGATATGGTAAGTAGGAGGATTATAGTAAAATGGGGATTAGTAGGATTATTCGGGGCTGCAGCATTTTCTTTTTGTAATCATGATGATGATTTTAAAAAAGTTAATCCACCTCAAAGAGTTAATCTCGATGGTGTTCTTTCTAAGGTTAATGATTTCATACCTATAAGCACTCCTGAAGATTTTGATAAAATAAGGGCAAATTTGAATGGAAATTATGTTTTAACTCGGGATTTAGATTTCTCTGATCAGCCTAATTTTGAACCCCTTGGAAATTTTGAAAATGGATTTAATGGTGTTTTTAATGGAAATGGTTATTTAATATCTGGTGTTAGAATAGAGCATCCGAAGAGAGAATATGTTAGTTTATGGAAATTAGTTAATAAGGGATCCACTATATGTAATTTAGAATTAAAAGATATTAGGGTAAATGCCTCTGCTTATGGTAGTGTATTAGTTTCTAAAAATAGAGGTAATGTTGTTAATTGTCATGTTTTTGATTCTAGTGTTTATACCAAGGATGTAGCTGGAGGTTTGGTTTCTGAGAATCTAGGCCTAGTTCAGAACTCAAGTTATAGTGGAAGATTAAATAGTGGTTTTATGATTGGAGGTGCTGTTGCAATTAATAGAAAAGATATGATTGGAATAACAACAAAAGTGCATATTAATGGGGGAAATGATATTGGAGGATTAGTGGGTCTTTCATATTCTGGAAGAATTTTTGATTCTAGAGCAATAGTGGATATACAAGGAGAGGAAAGTATTGGAGGAGGAATTGGTGTTTTAAATTATAATAGTGTAATTCAAGGGGTTAGAACTTCAGGGAAAATTAAGAGGACAGGGTTTTGTATTGGAGGAGTTGTTGGATCTAATGATGGGGGCATTGTAGAAGATTGTTGTTCATCAATTCAGGGTTATCCCATAATTGGTAAAATTTATGAAAAGGCGTCTTTTGAGAATTATTATCATCATTATAAGGATTATTATAATAATCCTAAGGGATTAGAGGAGAGTCGACATCAAGAGGTTTTGGGTTGTAAGCTGGAAGATAGTAGATGTATTAAATTGAAGTAATTTAGTAGAAGGGTTTTTAAACTACTGCAGAGAGGTATTTTTAATAGGGGATTATTATATAAAATGGAAATGAGTAGAAGGAAAGCAATGGTTGGAATTGGCGCAGTGTTAGTTGGAGTCGGATTATTTTTTGGGTTGAGGGATGATAAAGTAATGCCTCCACAAAGAATTCGGTTGGAAGAAATTTTGGCTGAAGTAAAAAATCCAATTCCAATAAGGACTGCTGAAGATTTTGATTTAATTAGGGATGATTTAAGTGCAGATTATGAATTAGGAAGGGATATAGATTTTGAAGGGGTAGATTTTCAGCCTATTGGTGATAGAAATCATCCTTTTTTAGGAACGCTTAATGGAAAAGGGTATTCTTTGTCTAATATTCATATGGATTTGCCTAGTGAAGAGGGAGTGGGATTATTTAGGCAGATTGGGGAGGCGGGAGTGGTTTATGATGTTAAAATAAGGAAAATTAGTGTTAAGGGAGACAGTCTTGTTGGAACCTTTGCTGGAACCAATCAAGGCAAGATTGTTAATTGTAAAATAAATGATTTAGAAATTGATGGAAGAGTTACTGTAGGGGGGATTGTTGGAAGAAATTATGGAAATTTACAGGATTGTTCTATAAAAAATGGAAAAGTAAGTGCAGATTGCATGGCTGGAGGGATTGTTGGAAGAAATTATGGAGATTTACTGAACATTTCTATAAAAAATGGAAAAGTAAGTGCAGATTACATGGCTGGAGGGATTGTTGGAAGAAATTATGGGAAGGTTTTTGATGTTTTTGGAGAGTTAGTTTTAGAAGGAGAAACAGCTGTTGGAGGGGTTGTAGGTTATTTTGAAAAGGGAACCTTAAATAATTGTAGATTTGTAGGTAATCTCGAGTGTTATAATAAGGGGGGTGGGTTAATTGGAACTCTTTGTTCTAAAACAGATCTTATTGATTCATTTGCAAAAGGAAAGGTTGTTGTATCGGAAGGAGATAATGCAGGAAGATTGATAGGATATATGCTTGAAGGAGCAAAAGTTGAGAATTGTAGAAGTAATGTTGTATTGATACAAAGAGGAGTAAAAGTTGAGAAAGATGTAGGCGTCATTTATCATTACCCTTCTTTTTCAGAAGTCTTTGATTATGAACTTGAACGTGAAAATTTAGAGCATCCTTGGCAAATTCCCGATTCTCAGCCTTTAAAATTAACTTCAGAATAATTAAGATAAATTTTTTATGAGGGACGATAAAGGAGGATTAGTGATTTTTGAGGAGTATTGAAAATCAAGAAGAGGAAGGTTTTTAAACTATTGGAGAGGGGTATATTTATACAGGAGATTATGATATAGGATGGAAAAGGACAGGAGAGACTTATTGAAGAAAATAGGAGTGTCTGCGATAGGAGTATCTATTTCTGGGGTTTTAGGATATAGATTGCTATTTGATAAACCTGTTTCATATTACCAGGAAAAGGATTGTAAAAGATTAGTTGTAGGAAGACTTGTTAGGGATGAATTAATTTCAATAGATGAATTTGAAAGAAGATTAGAAGAGGATCCTACATATGGAGAATTTGTAAAACAAGGGGTTGACCCTTTGATTCAAAAATTTGGGATGCAAACAGTAGAATCTTTTGAACAGGGTTATTCAATAAGAGACAATCCAAGGAATTATGTAATATTAAAATTAATTAGAGAAGATACAAATAAACCTTTAGAGGTAAGGTTAATGAATTCTTATGGAAGACCTGTGGAGGATTTTTATCATAGAATTCAAAAAAGGAAGGAGATTGAAACTACTCCTCGCATAGCTTTTTTTATGGGGAATGTGGATTGTATGGGAATCCCTTTTGGACATGTAGATACCAAACAACATTGGATCCTTTCAGATACAAAAAGGGCAACAAAAGCTACAGACTCAGCTTTTATTATGACAAATCAAAATAAATATCTTTTTAAGCATTATGGGACCACTAGTGATTGAAGGGTATTTTGTTGAGGATAATAATATAATAGAAATAGAAATGAATGAAACAGAACAAGAAGGAATTGAGGAGTATTGAAAATCAAGAAGGGGAAGTTTTTAAATTATTAAATATGGTATTTTGTGTATGGAGATAATGAGAAGATGAAGATAAGTAGAATAAAAGCAATGATTGGAATTGGTGTAGGATTAGTTGGGGGCAGGATTAGCATTTAGATCTAAGTTAATTGATTGTTTTGATAGTGCTTTGGTAACTCGTATGGAAGATTAAGAAAGAGAAGCTAGAAGAAGAATAAAATTGAAAGTTATTGGGGAGGAGATTTTAACTTGGGAAGAATTCTGGGAAAGAATTAGTGAAGATTCTTCTTAAAGGACTTTTTGTGAAAAAGCTGAAAATCCTTAGGGTATGGAAGAATTAAAACAAGGTTCTGAAAAATTAAGATCAATTGCTAAGGCAGATTGTGATAAAAAAGCTCATTTAATTTATATAGTTCATTCAAAAAGATTAGATACTGGTTCTGACTTATCTGTTAGAATTTTAGAATCAATGGATGAAATAAATCCTAGAGGTATTATTGCGACTCCAGTAGGAAATGTTAAGGGAGCTCCTTATGGGTATATTGATTTAAATCAAACATGGATTAATCCAGATACTCGGAATGCTATTAGAACTTCTAGTCGTATTTTGAGAGGAGATTTAGCAAATCGGGATTTTTCTGATTCATTAGATTATTGTCCTTGGTAATTTTGTAAGGTAACTCAATTTTCTTAGAAAATGTATATAACTCTGGCGCAGTAACCTATTTAAATTAAGATATCTTATAATTTTCAGGTAGATTTTATTAGTTACCTTACAAAAAGAGGGTGTATAAGCATTACTAGGTTAAAACAGAAATGTTTAAATATGTAAAAAATATACAAATGTATAATAGATTATACAATCGTATAAAAATATGGTGAAAGAATCAAATCAGAATAAGGTTTTAGAAGAATTGTTCAAAAGGCCAACTCATAATTTTCATATTCGAGAGCTTGCTAGAGATACAAAACTTAATCCAAATACTGTAATTACAATTATAAAAAGTTTAGAAGAAGAGAATATAATAAAAAAAGAAGCTAAAAGACATATTGTTGAAATTTCTTTGAATCTTGAGAATAGTGATACTTTATGGAAAAAAAGACTTTTTAATTTTTTGAAAATTTATTCATCTGGAATAATTGATTTTTTAGTTAAAAAATATTCTCCTCAATCAATTTCTTTAATCGGAAGTTATTCAAGAGGAGAAGATATAGAAAAATCTGATATTGATTTTGTTATTATTTCTGATAAAAAAGAAAATTATGATTTGAGAAAATTTGAGAAAATTTTAGGTAGAAGTATTCATCTCGTAATATTATCAAATAAAATGTCTGATGAGTTTTTTAATAATCTAATAAATGGAGTGGTATTTTATGGATATCTTAAAAAAGAAAAATGATACCTTTTGAATATTTTTTAGAAAAAAAAGATGTGAAAAAAGCAACTCCAGACATAGAACTAGCAAAGTCTTTGATAAAAGATATGAATGAGAGAATTAAAAAAAGTCTGATGTTAGATGTGAAGATATTTTCTAAGTTTGTTTTTGAAAATGTTTATGATGGTTTAAGAGATTTTTGTGATGCACTTCTTGCATCAAATGGGTTTAAATCTTATTCACATCAGGCTTCAATTTCCTATTTACATAAAGAAGGATTTGATCTATCAATTATTGAACAATTAGATAATTTTAGATATAAAAGAAATAGTTCAAAATATTATGGGGAACAAGTTCTGGAAAATGATGCAATAAGAATTAGGGATTTTTATTTAAGTATTAAGACTTTGATTCAAAAAAAAATTAAGGAGAAAAATTTATTGTAAATAATATGAAAGATGGTGTATAAGAAATATATAAAAAGAAATGGTAAGACCTTTGGTCCGTATTATTATGAGAGTTATAGAGAAAATGGTAAGGTAAAAACAAGGTTTGTTTCTGGACCTGAAAAAAATAATCAAACTTCTGGAAAAAAGTTAGATAAGAGATTAATTTTTTTCTTATTAATTTTTGTTGTTCTAGGAATTTTAGTTATAGCAATTGGATTTTCATTAACCAATGATTTTATTCCAAGATCTGTAGGATTTGTTATAGCTGAAAACAAATTAGTTTTTGAAGAAGCAAGTTCTATTATCAGTGGTCAGGAAAATGAGATTATTAATCAAGAATTTGACAAAGAAACAGTTGATTTAAAAATTCGAGAGCCAAAAGAAGTTTCTGGTGAAATAAATAATCGAAATAAAAACAAACGAATGGATTTTGCTCTTGGAAATGGTAATTTAAGATTATATTTTGATCTATTAAACTATAGTGATTTTATTGAAGAAGTTGTAGCAGAGATTTCTGAAGATTTAGAGGAAGAGGCTTTTGAAAGTGTTTCTGGAATTAGTGGTAATGTTATTGCGGTAGATGATAATGAAACAGAAGTTAGTAATAATACAGAAACTAGTAATGAAACAGAAACTAGTAATGAAACAGAGATTAATGAAACAGAATTTGAGATTATAGAAATAGATATTGAGGAGATACAGGAAAGAGTTGAGGAACTTACAGAAGCAGAAATTGAAGTAATTGAAGATGAAACTGTGATTGAAGCAGAAGATTTTGAAATAATTGTTGATGGCCCTGTTGTTTTAGAAGATTCTCAAGAAGGAGAATCAGAACCAGAACCAGAATATAAATGGGGTTATAAAGT
>CAZJPU010000020.1:0-10119 GCA_964548105.1 Candidatus Woesearchaeota archaeon
GAAAAAAGTATAACTTATTTATATATGAAAGAGTATTCTTTTAAAGATTGATTCAATTAAATAACTTTTTTAATTTGCTTAAAAACATCTGCAAATTCCTGGTTAGCATCAATAACATGATACGGAAGTTTTAATTCTTTTATTATTGAAAGGATATTTTGCCCTACTCTTTTATGAAAATTCATTGCCTCATCAATATCACAAGATTTGTGTAATTTTGTCCGAGCTCTAACTTTGCTCATATCTATATCTAAATAGAAACATTCTGCATCTTTTAATAATTCATAAGATTTAATCCTATTAAGATATTGACTATATAAATTTGGTGCAATAACTCTGCAATGAGCAAGGTTCCCAATATGCCAGGTCTCAATAAACACTCTTTCTTGCCAATCACTATCTGATAATCTTTTATCTCTTTCAAATTCCTCTTTCATGATTATTCTTTGGAGATCCTCAGTACCATTCATTGCTAATTTAATTCCTCTATCAATTAGAGCCTGTGCAATCTCAGGATAGGTCCTGTACCTTTGTTGAACCAAATATTGAATAACTTTGCTTTTTCCAGATGTATGCATTCCACAAATAGCTGATATTTTCATGATTTTTTCATTAGTTTAATTACATGTTCAGATAAGGTTTTTTGATCTACAGGATTTGAAAAAATGTGATCACTCCCGGGGATTTTGTAAATATTAATATTTTCAGATAAATTCATTATTTTTTCAGAGTTTAAAGGATTTATCTTTTTATCATCAAGTGCAGTAAATAAGGTGGCATTAACATTTTTATTAAAAATATCTTTTATACAAATTTCTTGGAAATTTCTTTTATAGCCTAAATCATCTAAAACGTTAGAACGACTATAAAAAGGATTTAAACAAAATATTCTACTTATTTTTTCACCTGCAAGGTTTGCAAGATTAAATGCAAGAGCGCAACCAAAACTAAGTCCAATCAAAGATACAGGTCCATCATATTTTGAATTAATATAATTTAAAACATTTTTTGAAATAATATCAAAATCCTGATTATAGTCAATGTTTAATGATTCTACATTGATGTTATTTTCTGAAAGGATTTTTTTAAATAAAGAAACTTCAGTTAAACGAGACTTATAACCTGGTAAATAAATAAAATTATGTAATGGATTAACACTAATATCTGTTTTAGAATCAATCTCTGGACAAACCATATATCTAAATTCACTGCAAAAATTATCAGAACCAACATGTAACCATTGATTATCATTATCTGGTAAGAAGTTTGATACCCAAACTTTTTCCAAGTTTTGCGAAATTTTTAAAAATTCATAAACAAGATAGGGATTTCTTAAATCAATATAAATCGGTTTTCTATTTGAATCATATCTGATAAATATCTGATTAGAAAGAGAATTATTTTTTCTCCAAGTAGAAACCTTTTTCATAATATTAAAAATAAATCCTAATTTTATTTCATTTTTAAATTTTATCTTAGGAGGTTTAAGTGAAAATTCTTCCCGTAATAAAATCTTTTCTTCAAATTCCGGAAAAAGTATTTTAGATAATCTTTTAATGACTGTTGGGAGATAATCACGAGACCACATTGGAGATTTTTCCTCCCTATCTGAATTATAAATTAGTCTTCTTCCAATAGCTAAGGGAAAGAAAAGTAAATTTTGTAATTCATTGAGATCCTTTGGAGGTTTATTTGAACGGTAAGCATAAATAATGCTCTCAGGATCACAGTCTTCATTTGCCTTAGCAATAATATCGTTTTGTATGCTAAGTGGTAGATGATGCGTAAAATCTTTATCTTTTTTAATATCATAACCATTAAAACAAATTTTTTTCTTAGTAATACTTCTTAATGCGGAAACAAAACAATCGATTAGTTTTCTTCTTTCAAATTCGTACATGGGATTTGAAATTACTGTTGCTGAAACATGAATTTCACCAATTACTAATTTATAATCTCCCTTATTAATCGAATTAATATCTTTTGAAAGAACAGTTATATCTGGAGAGAAAATAGGTGGTAAAACTTTATGTTGATAATTTATATCTGAGAAATTTCTAATTTTCTTTTCAGCAATTTCTTTAATTGCTTCTTCAGAAAAATCATGAAAATTTTTAAAAATATATCTTTTTATAGTTTCGTTATCATTTTTTTGGATGGTGTGTTCTAAATTTTGTAAAAATTTGTTTATAAGAACCCCTAGATAAATCCCGAAGATTTTGTTTAAACAATCAAAATCTTTTTTTAACTGTTTTCCAATCTGAAAAGAAAATCCTCGTTTTTGTAATTCATAGATTATACTTCTACTTTCATAATCTTTTTTTCGATTTGATTCATAATTTTTTTTGGATTCATTAGTTAAATCCTTAAAATTAGTTATTAGGTCTGAATATATTTTATCCCGTTTGTAAGAATTTTTTTCAGTTTTATATTTATCAATATAACCTACAATAGAATTTAACTTAAGATTATTAAACTTTTTTAATAAACTATAATTTTCCATAATATCGTGGTATTCTTTTTCGGAAACCTTAATTTTTTGACTTTTAAGAATTGCATTTAATGCCCAATCCTCCATCATAAAAAAACTTTCGTTAGAATCTTTAAATAATTCAATATTATTGCAGGAGTGTTCAAATTCACCAATTGTTACAGGGCCATAAGATCCTGCAGTGCAACATTTAAACGTTCCTCTTTGAAGATAAAGCATTAGTTTTCTATGGTGCTGAGACAATAAAGAATTAGAACTTTCTATATTTTTTATAAATGATTTAAAATTATCTGAAGAAATCCTAATCATATCTCTTAATTGAGGATTATTAATCTGTTGTTTAATTTTTTCACGGGAATTAAAAAAATACTCCTTAAGATTATTAGAGGTTGTGTCATCTAATTCAGAATTTTTTTCTATATCTTCCAAAATTTTTGCATTTAGATTAAAAATATTTAAATTTGAAATGGGAATTCCAGAAGTTCTAAGGACAACAAAATTAATTGGTTTATATCTCATTTTAAATGATGTTATTATTTTTCAAAGAGACTAATATCTCTTTTATATTGACTAATGATTCAGATTGAAAATTTCTTTTAATTAACTTGGCAAGTTCATCATCATTAGACTTATTAAGGTCAATTTCTTTAATGATTTGCAAAATTTTTGCGAGATCTTCAGATACTTCATATACTTCGCAAGTATCAAGTTTACAAACAATCCAACCAAACTTTTCTTTTCTAATTTTAAATTTATTTTCTATCATTTTTAATCCAACAAAGAGGATCTTTTAATTTTAAATTACCATATTTTGTAAGGGAATTTGCCTTACATCCCCCAGTACACATAGACCTATGAGAACATTCAATACAAGAACCTTCAAGATTTTCGGCCAAGTTATAATGCCTTAGTTCTTTTAATTTTTGATTTTGCCATATATCTATTAAATCATCCTCAAAAATGTTTCCAAGTTTGATATTAAGGAATGGACAGGGATAAACATCTCCATTTAAATCAATCCTACAAAAATAATCTCCACAAAGTTTGCGATAACTTATACTCTCAATCTTATTAATTAAAAATGGGAAACATTGAGCATTATCAAGAGATACAATAATCTCTGCTTCATATTTTTTCTTTAAATTATAAATTTTTCTCATTATAGTTTCAACGTCTTTTTTTATTTCTAGACTATTTTCGTTTTCTTTACCTCTTCCTACACTCTTAAACCAAGATAAAACAATTCTCTTTACTCCAAGGGAAATAGAAAGTTTAATCACATTCTCAATATCATCTTTGTTAATCTGCGTAATTATCAGTTTGGTGGAAACATTATTTCCATAACTTGTAAGATTTTTAATTCCTTTCAAAACCTCATTTAACGATGTTGATGATCCGCGTTGTTTCGAATAAATGTCTTCTGTCGAAGCATCTAAACTTACATGAATGTTTGAAATATTGTATTTTGACAATTTTTTTGCAACAAATTTAGTGATTAATGTTCCATTAGTGTTTAGAATTACTCCAAAATTGTCGTTTAATTTATCAAAAAGATACCAAATATGTTCATACATTAAAGGTTCACCACCAGTTATTACAAAGTAAAACAAATTATTCTTTTTTGCAACTTCAATAATTTTATCTAAACTCTTCTTATCCATGCCTACTTGAGATTTATCTGCATTAGCACAACAATGAACACATGAAGCATTACATTTTTTGGTTACAATTAGGTTAAAATTTATTGGAAGTTCTAGCTCCTTTATAGTATTCTTACCTCGAATATGTTCAATTTGAAAAAAAGATTTTATTTTATTTTTCATTAGATCCAACCATTAAATGCCTCATTAGCAAGAGAATTTCTAAGTGATGATTCATTAAAGAATGGCTTGTAACCTTTTTCGTGATATAATTCTGCAGCATGATGATAAAGTTCAATTATATATTCATAGGAGGGACTTTTTAGACTTTTACCAAGTATTGCTCCTTGATCTGGATGAAATATATTTGCTCCAGGGATAACCCCTTTATTTGCCATATGTGTGAATCCTTCCTTTAATTCATTAAGATTATTGATTCCTGCAACAAAATTACACCAGAGAGCTCCTTCACCATAATAATTTTTTATAGCAAAATCATATGCTTTTAAAATTTTTTTAAATCCTCGATATTTTTCCTTACCGGGACATATTTCATTAAATTTTTTCTCTCCCCACACCTCTAAATTAAAACTAGGATGCTCAATCCCTGTATCATATAATAATCCTAATTTTTTTAAATCCAATGGAGGCATAAGGGCTGTGTTCCCTTTTAGTTTATTTTTCCAAGGGGAAAATTCCCTTATAATATTTAGTGCTTTTACATGATTCATCAATTCTGTGTCAGGGTTTAATGTGGAACCTCCTGTTGTAAGGACATATTTTATTGGATCTCCTGAAGAAAATGCATTTTTTACTGCTTCACGAATCTGAGCGGGGGTTTTTTTTATGAGAACGTCTTCATAACGTTTTTGTGTTGGACTAACGCTACAAAACTTACAAGGAAGTCCACATTCCCAAAATTCACATCCAGAATAAATATTTATATTCAAAGTTTCAGCACCATAAAAATTAACAATTTTTTTAATATCTGTTCCATCACTTAATTTTTTCCCCCAAATTTTCGGTCTTGGAAGATAGGTTAAAGAAGACAATTTTTTGCCATCCCTAAAAATATATAATTCGTCTCCTTCCATTTTTATAAGATTTGGTGAATCTTGCCTAATGTGAGTTCCAACAACAATCTTTCCAGGAAGCATTATCTCAGAAGGGACCAATAAATCTTCACTAATGCCCCAATTAGAATCATCATAACCCCTATGCTCTTCCTTATATTTTGTTCCAAGCCCATCTAAGGCATTTTTATCAATACGGAAACCTTCACTGAGAATTCGTGCTTTTATTATTGATGAATCATTGTATTTTGACATATTACTATCTCCTAAAATATTTCTCTTTAAATAGATTTTCGTGATTAAAATATGAAGATATATTTTGAGGCAAAGTGTAAAATAATACTGCAAAAATTATTAATGGGAATATCATTATAAAAATTATTAAAGTTAGTATGTCTGAAAGTTTATAATCCTGATATTTTAATTTTACAAAAGTACAAATTAAAAAAAATAAAACTGCAATTATCATATAATTTATAATTAAAAATTTAGTATTGTAAAATAAACTACCAATAATCAATAATGATAGATAATAATAAAGAAAATACCAAAATAAGGGATAAGATAACAAGATCATTTTCTTTTGGAGGCTAATCTTTTTAAAAGTTTTAAAAAATTTTGGAATTAATAGGAGATTTCCAGTAGTCCAACGAACTCTTTGAAAAAATAAGGATCTTAAATTCCTTTTCTCAAATTCTCTACCCACAATAGAATCTAAAAAACTTATTTTTTTGTTATTGTATATTGTTTTAAGGGTTAGGTCATAATCTTCTAATAATTCATTTGTTATTATTTTTTTATATTCTTTAGTTTTTACAATTCCAAAACATCCGGGAAAGTTGGACATACCATATGAGAACTTTACTTTTTGCAAAAATCTCTGTCTAAATATTCTATCCCATATAAAAATGTTGTAAAGAAATCCTGAATAAGGGAGTGGATCAATTATTCCAGTTCCAAGGATATATTTCTTGAAATCAGTATGCAAATAAACATTTTTTATGGCGTCTTTAACTAAAACCGTATCTGCGTCAAGAAGAACCAAAAATTCATCGTTAACTGTTGATAATGCTTTTGAAATCGCCTTAACTTTTGAGAAGTTTTTGCCATTAAAATTTATAATTTTAATCATTGGAGATTCTTTTGATAATGATTTACATATTTTTATAGTTTTATCTGCACTATTATTAACTACAATAATTATCTCATTCAAATATTCTTTATTTAAAAGTAATCCCTCAATACATTTTTTGATAATCTCTTCTTCATTAAACGCAGGAATAATTACTTTAAATCGAGGAATTTTAACATCTCTTTTGTCAGAGATTTTTATAATGCTAAAATATCTAAATATGAATAAAATAAAATAAAAAACAAGGATGAATGTTGTAATAACAACCAATTGACTAATTATCTCCATCTCTGATCTCTCCTACAATTTCTTCAATGATTTCATCTACATCTTTAGATGTTGTATCAATTGTATGCCAGTTTCTTTCAAGAGAAGAAAAAATGCCATAATATTCATCTGTTTTTCTAGAATACTCTCTTGAAAGATTATCATTTGCAGGAGATAAAGATTTTCTTTGTTTTACTCTTTTTACCCTAACTTCATGATCACATTTTAATAAAATTGTCTTTTTAGGCATTATTAATGCCTCAGTTACAAGGCGATATAATCCCTTAACTTTTTCGAAGTCATTTCCAGATAATATTAAAAAATCTATAAATGTACTTGCAAGATATCTATCACAAATTACATTTGAGGTCTCTAGACCTTCTTCAATTTCTTTTGTGACATCAAAAATTGAAGATAAGTAATAAAAAAACTTAGCATGAGTACAATCTCTTTCATGAATATACTTCCTAATCCCACCATAACCTTTAGTAGGGGTAGAAACACTACAAAACTGAATCATTTTAGATAAACCTCGGATTACTGAAGATTTACCCACTCCATTATCTCCTTCAATTGCATAAAATGAATTAGATTTAGACATGTTCTTATAATCTTTATATCTTTTTATATATAAATGATTAGGATAATTTTCTAGAACCTCGGTAGTAAATAAACTAATAGGTGTAAACAACTAAAAATCAAAAAAACAAGGGGGCACCACACCCTAAATGGCGTGGTTTGTGACAGCCCCTTGTTTTTAGGATACTCAGAAATTAACCACTAAGATTGTATCCACTTACTTCAGTAAGTGGTTTAATTTCTGACATTATCAAATTACCTTGTTTTAATTAGTAAAATTATTGTTAGTGAGTAAAAAAAGAATCTTAATTTTTATCCCATGAGCAATCAAAGTTTTTCTTAAAATTTGGGCCATTTTTCATAACAAAAAATATTTAAAAGATATTAAGCATAAAAGAGATTTTAGGTTAAACTTATTTTCCTAAACTTTGATTAGATAATTAAATGTTTGTAGGCCTAAATAGAAATCTTCATAAGTTATCTCTAAAAAATAAGAATCAAAAGATTTATAAATACTTTTTTACAAATAAAATTGGTGTTCTTAAGTGTTATAATAAATTTAACTAAATTATATTACAATGGAAAAAAATGAAAAAATTGAAGTTAATAATGAAGAAATAGGTGTAGAAGATAATTCAATTATACCCGAAAAGAAAGAAGAATTAGATAATACTCTGAATAAAGAAGTAAAAATTGATTATCTTAAAGATTTACAAAGATTACAAGCTGAATTTGAAAACTTCATGAAAAGATCTGAACTTGAGAAACAAGAAATAATAAAATATTCAAATGAGAAATTAATATTTAAGTTATTAAATGTGATTGATAGTTTTCAACTTGCATTAAAACATAATAATGATGAGGGTGTAAAACTTATTTATTCTGAACTTATGACTTTACTTGAATCAGAAGGTCTTTCAAAAATAAGTACTAAGGGGGACTTTGATCCTAAATTTCATGAAGCATTAATTCAAGAAGAAGGAGAATTTGATAATAAAATAATTTTAGAATTACAACCAGGTTACATGTTAAAGGAAAAGGTTATAAGGTCTGCAAAAGTCAAAATAACAAGGAAAATAAAATGAGTAAAATAATTGGAATTGATTTAGGAACTACATTTTCAGCAGTAAGTGTTCTTGAAGGTGGAAAAGCAAAAATAATCCCTAATTTAGAAGGAGAAAATACTACTCCTAGTGTTGTTTCTATTAAAAATAAAGAAATCTTAGTTGGTGAAGTTGCAAGGCGTCAGGCTATTGCAAATCCAAAAAATACTATACGAAGTATAAAACGACTTATGGGAACAAATGAAACAATTGAAATTGAAGGTAAAAAATATACTCCTCAAGAAATTTCTGCAATGATTTTACAAAAATTAAAAAGTGATGCTGAGGCCTATTTAGGTCATAAAGTAACTGAAGCAGTAATTACTGTTCCGGCATATTTTGAAGATGCTCAAAGGCAAGCTACAAAAGATGCTGGAAAAATAGCTGGACTTGATGTAAAAAGAATTATTAATGAACCAACTGCAGCAGCCCTTTCATATGGGCTTGATAAATCTGAAGCACATGATATTTTAGTATTTGATTTTGGAGGGGGAACTTTTGATGTATCTGTACTTGAACTTGGTGATAGTGTTTTTGAAGTTAAAGCAACATCCGGGAATAATCATCTAGGTGGAGATGATATTGATGAAGAAATTATCTCATATCTTATTAAAGAATTTAAAAAAGATAATGGAATAGACCTTGGAAAAGATATTGTTGCTTTACAACGATTAAAAGATGTAGCTGAAAAAGCAAAAATTGAACTCAGTTCTGCTCAACAAACAGCGATTAATATTCCCTATATTACTGCTGATAGTACTGGTCCAAAACATTTAAATGTTAATTTAACAAGGGCTAAATTTGAAGAAATTTGTAATTCTATTTTTGAAAAATTAAAAGGCCCTACTAAACAAGCACTAAAAGATTCAAAAATTGATAAAATTGATAAAGTTATTTTAGTTGGTGGTAGCACTAGAATTCCGAAAGTTCAGAGTTTAGTTAAAGAAATTACTGGTCTTGATCCTGATAAATCTATTCACCCAGATGAAGCTGTTTCACTTGGTGCTGCAATTCAAGGAGGAATTATTGGAGGAGATGTTAAAGATGTTTTACTTTTAGATGTTACACCTTTAACTTTAGGAATTGAAACTTTAGGGGGAATAAAGACTCCATTAATTGAGAGAAATACAACAATTCCAACAAAAAAAAGTCAGGTTTTTTCAACTGCTTCGGATAGTCAACCAGCAGTAACAATTAATGTATTACAAGGCGAACGTGAAATGTCTAATGATAATAAATCAATTGGACGATTTGAACTAACCGGTATTCCTCCAGCACCAAGAGGAGTTCCACAAATTGAAGTTACATTTGATATTGATACTAATGGTATTGTTAATGTTTCAGCTAAAGATTTAGGTACTGGTAAAGAACAAAAAATAACAATTACTGGGGGATCTGGACTTGCTAAAGATAAAATTGATGAAATGATTAAAGATTCTGAAAAATATGCTGAAACAGATAAAAAGAAAAAAGAAGAAATTGAAGTAAGAAATAATGCTGATAGTATGATTTATTCTACAGAAAAAATAATAAAAGAAAATGGAGATAAAATTGATAAAGACACAAAAGAAAAAGTTGAAAAAGAAATTTCAGAATTAAAAGAACTACTTGGGAAAGATGATGTTGATGCAATAAAAAAACAACTTGAAATTGTTCAAACAACTGCTCAAGAAATAGGAAAAAAGATGTATGAAGAAGCTGCTAAAGAACAACAAGAAAATCCAGATTCGGAAAATAAAGAAAAAGTTGTTGATGCAGAAGAAGTTGATGATGCAGAAAAAGTTGATGATGCAGAAAAAGTTGATGATGCAGAAAAAGTTGATGATGCAGAAAA
>CAZJPU010000020.1:10219-13937 GCA_964548105.1 Candidatus Woesearchaeota archaeon
AGTTGATGATAAAAAGGAGTAGAATTATTTTTATATAAATAATTATTTAAGGATATTATGTCAAATAAAGATTATTACAAAATACTTGGAGTTTCTAAAACCGATTCGCTTGAAGATGTTAAAAAAGCTTATAAAAAATTAGCATTAATATTTCATCCAGATCGTGCACCTGCAGAAAAAAAAGAGGAATATGAAGAAAAGTTTAAAGAGATAAGTGCTGCATATGCAATTCTTAGTGATTCTGAAAAAAGAAAACAATATGACCAATTTGGTCCTAACTCCTTTGATCAAAGATATAATCAAGAAGATATTTTCAGAGGTGCTGATTTTTCAAGTATTTTTGAAGAAATTTTTGGGAGAGGATTTGGAGGATTTACACAAAATACTCGAGAAAATAAAGGAAATGATTTACAATATAACCTAACAATTAGTTTTGAAGACTCTGTTAAAGGAATTGATCAAGAAATTGAATATAAAAAGAATGTTTTATGCAAAAAATGTGCTGGGACTGGAGCAAAAAATAAAAAAGTAGAATCTTGCAAAAAATGTAAGGGCGAAGGAATTTTTACACAAACAAGAAGAACTATTTTTGGAATAATTAATCAACAAATAGTATGTGATGAATGCAATGGACGCGGAGAAATTCCTAATGAAAATTGTCCAAAATGTAATGGAAAAGGGATTATAAAACAAAAGGTTAAAGTTAATATAAAAATTCCTGCAGGAATAAATACTGGAAATGTTCTTATTGCAAATGGTAAGGGTGATGAAGTTAGTGATGGTAATAATGGAGATTTACAAGTAGTTGTTCATGTCACCCCCCATAAAATATTTCATAGAGAAGGGGATGATTTACAAATGATTCATCAGATTAGTTATCCTCAAGCAGCTTTAGGAGATAAAATAGAAATTCCCACTCCTTATGGAAATACTAAAATAAAAATTCCTTCTGGATTTATATCTGGAACAGTTATGAGAATTAAAGATAAGGGTATGGAAAATGTTAATGAGTATGCTAAAGGTGACTTGTATGTTCAAATTAATATAAAAACTCCTAAAAAATTAAACAGAAAACAAAAGAAGTTACTTGAAGAATTAAAAAAACTTGATGAAGAAGAATGAAAGAAGAACATCACACAATATCCTTCTATAACACCATGGCATAAATCCCTGGGGCCATAACATATTTTTCTTTTGAGGATTAATTTATATAAATCCTCAAAAATTTAGATAACTTTAAAATAAAGTATATTTTTTAAGTTTCATGCCTGAAAAAATAAACGTTATTAATCTTAACAAAGAACAATTAGAAGCTATAAACATTATAAGCGGAAATTTATTAATTCTTGCTAGTGCTGGTACTGGAAAAACTACCACAATTGTTGAAAGATATGTAAATATGATTAATAATCATAAAATTAAACCCTATGAGATTTTAATGACAACATTTACCAATAAGGCAGCTAAAGATATGATAAAAAAAATTGTGGATAGAACAGGGTCAGAACCAAAATATATTGGAACAATGCATTCATTATTTCTAAAAATTTTAAGAGATAATTTAAAGTATACAGGAATTAATGATGGATTTACACTTCTTGATGATGAATATGATAAAAAGAAAATTGTTAAACAAATATTAATCTTACAAAATATTGACTATAAAGGAGATAATCTTAAATATTTTGTAAGCTGGTTAGGTAAATTTAAAAGCAGAGGAATTATTGCTAATAACCTTTCAGAAGAAGCAAGTCTTGATGATAATATTGAAGGAGGGATTATTGAAGAATCTTTAGATGATGATATAATTAGGGTTGATCCTGGCCTAAGAAGATATGTTAATAAGGTCTATAAAGAATATCAAAAAGAATTGAAAAATTCAAATTTAATTGATTTTGATGATATACTCCTTGAAACATTAGAACTGTTTAAGAATCATGAGGATATTAAAGATAAATATTCTAAAAAATTTAAAGCTATCATGGTTGATGAAGCTCAAGATCTTAATTTTGTTCAAAAAAATATCCTGGATTTGATAAAAAATGATAATTTATGTTTAATTGGAGATGATTGTCAAAATATTTATGAATGGAGAGGGTCATCAAATCAACATGTATTTGATTTTAATGAAAATGCTAAAACAGTTTATTTGAAGGATAATTATAGGTCGGGTAAAAAAATTATCAATTCAATTAATAAAGTAATAAATTCAATGAGGTTTAAAATTGATAAGCAACTTAACCCAACAAAAACATATTCAGGAGATGTAAGTATTGAAGCATTCTCAAATTCTTTTGAAGAACTAGAGTTTATTACTTATGAAATTAAAGAATTAATTAATGATGGATTTAAAAAAGATCAAATTGCAGTATTATTTAGAACTAATAGAATAGGAAAAGCAGTAGAAAGACAGTTTAGAAAACATAAAATTCCATGTCATTTGTCTAAATCTAAGGATTTTTTTAAAAGAGAAGAAATTAAAGATGTAATGTCATTTTTAAAATTAAAAGTTAATGACAAATCAATTATTGATTTTGAAAGAATAATTTTATTAATTAATGGATTAGGGAAATCTACTTCTCAAAAAATTATTGAATTAGCAAGAGTGAATAAATGTACATTAATTGATGCATTAGAAAAGATTGATAAAATTAATATTAATTCTGAAAAAAAAATTAAAATTAAGGAACTATTAAACTTTATTAGAAATTATGAAAAAAATCCAATAGATATATTTCTAAATGAGTTTGGATATCGAAAAAAAATTTCATACAAATATAGGCATGATCATGATAGAATTCAAGATAAACTTGAAAATATTGAGGTCTTAACAGAATTATTTAAAGATTTTGGACCTGATAAAAATCAATTACAAGAATTTTTTGATAGTATGATGGAATTAGATAAAAAGGAAAAAACAAATGATAAAGTAATTCTTACAACAATTCATAGTGCAAAAGGACTTGAATGGGAACATGTTTATCTTATATCATGTAATGAGAAAATCTTACCATATTATACAAAACAGTTACAACCACTAAAAAGAGATAGTGAATTAAGATTATTTTATGTAGCAATCTCCAGAGCAAAAAGATCTTTAACAATCACTCATTATAATGAATATGAAAATGGCATGGAGAATGATAGGTCTCATTTTTTAGATCTAATAGAATAAAATGGACTATGAAATTTCTTCTAAAACCAATATATACCTACATTAATAATTAATAAATATTTTTCTAAATCTGTTATAGATATGCCCCTTGGGGCCATTGACCATAAAGGTACATAGTTGCGTATTTCTCTGTTTATTATGCTTTAGAACACAAGTTGTTAAAAATACTGAAGTTTTTATACAGTTATGACAGGATTTAATATACAGGAATATTTACAGGAAGCGTTAGAGATAGAAAAGCTTAAAAATACATTATTTCATAATTTTTTATGGTAGAAACTATAAACCCCTCCACAATTGATACAGTTAGAAACGGAGTATCTAGATTAATGCGCTCTAAGATCACACTATTTGACTCATTTGGGAATTCAATAAATGATAAATTAACTAATGCGATTCTTGCATCTGATCTAGTTGATGTAAATGATCTTGCTAAGGAGTATGGATATGATCCGAAACTTTTTGCAGCGCTTTTATCTGATGCATCTAGTGTTCCTGAGATTATTATGAATAGTCCGTTATATTTAGAAACTTTAGTTGAAG
>CAZJPU010000021.1:0-13913 GCA_964548105.1 Candidatus Woesearchaeota archaeon
GTAACAACTCCAAAAGATTCTATAAATAAAACTATAACAAGTTATAAAGAAGATATACAAAATACAAAAAATCAGGTAAATAATCTTGCAGACTGGATAAAAACAGAGATTAATAATAAAGCAGATTTAGAAGGATTAGAAGTTAGGATAGATGGAATAAGGGACAAATATGATGATATTTTAGATGAAACTGATGATCAGGCGTATCTTGAAATAATGCAAGAATTAGTAAGTTTAAAAATTCCCTATAATCTAGAGGTCAGTCAGTCAATGAATTTAGGAGACTTTGTTATGAGTAAAGATCAACTAGAAATAGGAGTATTAGAAGATCTTGGAGCAGGAGTTGATGATATGTCTAAAGAAGATTTTTTTAAGAATATTAATGCTTGGCTTATAGAAAATATGAAAATAACTCTTGAAGCTAAAACCTATTCTATTTATTATAGGGATAATACTAATGAACCAGTATATACTTTTTTTAAATTTCTTCTAGAACCTCAAAAAGATGTTGGAAAATTTTACTTTGTTATTAATGGAGATCCTTTAGAAATAAAATTTGGAGAAGCAATAGACACTACAGATATTACAGGAGTTGCAGAAGGACTAGAACTCTTTAATTTAGAGGAGGGAGAAATAAAAACCCTAGAATTTTTACATTCTGAAGAAATAGATTTTTTAAATCTTCCAGTTTATGTTTCTCCAGAGTTTAGGGAAATTAGAGGAGAAGGTAATAAAACTAGTGGGTGCAATGCCAATAAAGTTTGTGAAAAAGATAGAGGAGAAAATTATAAGAATTGTAGATCAGATTGTAAGCCTTTTTTTTGGACAATTATCTTCTTAGGAATCTTATTATTTGTAGCATTTGTAATCTATATTATTTTACAAGAATGGTATAAAAGACGTTATGAGTCTCATTTATTTAGAGATAGAAATCAATTGTGGAATTTAGTTAATTTTATTGGTCTTTCAAAAAATCAAGGTCTTAAAAAACAAGGAGTATTTGAGAAACTTAAAAATGCAGGCTGGAGTAGTGAACAATTAACTTATGCTTGGAATAAGTTTCATGGTAAAAGAACTGGAATGTGGGAAATCCCAATTTTTATGGGTGTTGAAAAAAGACAGGTTAAAAAGGAAATTCAAAAAAGGAGAGGTAATCCGGCATTTGGTACTTTATCTAGAGTATAGAAATATTAATAAATAAAAACAAACATCCTACAATAATAAGGTTAAAAAAATATGGCAATAAGGATATTAAAAAGTTTTACAAAAAGAATACTTAATCTTCTTTTTAAAAGAAAAAAAGATATTAGTATTGGTTTTTATGGTCCTCCTAATGGTGGTAAAACAACACTTGCAAATAAAATTTGTAAAGATTGGACTGGAGAGGAGATTGGAAAAGTTAGTAAAATTCCTCATGAAACAAGAAGTGTACAGTTTAAAGAAGAAGTTGAAATTAAATACAAAGAAAAATTCTTAAAATTTAAATTAGTTGATACTCCTGGAATTGCCACTAAGATTGATTATGAGGATTTTATGAAATTGGGTAAGATGAAGAAAAAGGCAGCCCAAAAAAGAGCTAAAGAAGCAACCCAAGGAATTATTGATTCAATTAAATGGTTAGATGATATGGATGCTGTAGTTGTTGTGGTTGATGCTACAAAAGACCCTTATTCACAAGTAAATATCACAATTATTGGAAATTTGGTCTCTAGAAAGATTCCAGTCTTAGTAGTTGCTAATAAAATTGATTTAAAAAAAGCAAATATTAAAAAAATAGAGGCAGCATTTCCAGAATATGATGTAGTAGGTATTAGTGCTAAATATGCTAAAAACATGGATGAATTTTATGAATCTGTGTTTAAACTAGCTAAAAAAGCGTAATAATAACTATTTAAAAAGTGAAGCTTTAAAAATATATAATACAATATAGTTAAATAAAAAGAGATGAAAAATGGTAAAGAGAAATAAAAAGATGAGGGGACTTACTCTGCATTTTATGCCTTATGCAGAAATTGCAAAATTAAATAGTGTTGAAAGAATTAAAAAATTATTAAAAATAATTCTTAATAATAAGGTTGTTATTTTGCAAGGAAGATTGAATCCTGAGGAGGAAACCAGGCTTATCGAGGATACTATGATCATGATTGGAAATATTAAAGGATTTAAAGGTGTTGAACTAGCAGTTATTTCTTCTGATTCTGATGAAAGAACTTTATTTGATAAAATGAAGTTTGGACTTGCAAAAGTACTTGTAGGGCAGCAAGATTCTTTAACAATTATTGGTCCTGCGAGTATTGTTAAAGAAATGAAAAAAGACCCTAAAAAATTAGAAGTTATGATGAGATAGTCTAAAAAACTAAAGGTTATGGCATAATAGTTCAGCAATCTTTATATATTTCTCATTCTATTTATAATAGAAAATGCCTCATCAATGTACTCGTTGTGGAAAAGTATATGCAGATGCTTCAGAAGAAATCTTAAAAGGATGTAGCTGTGGCAGTAAGTTTTTTTATTATATACGCCAAGAAAAAATAGAGGAATTAAAAAAAGAAGCCCAGGAAGCAATTGAAGAATTAGATAAAGCTGATAAAATACAAATTGAAAAAGATATTAGGGAATTAACTGGACTTGATGAAAAACCTGAAGAACCTGTAATTCTAGATTTGGAAAGTGTAAAAGTCTTAAAACCTGGAAAGTTTGAAATTGATATTGTTAATCTTTTTTCAAAAAAACGACCACTTATCTATAAACTAGAAGAAGGAAAATATATAATTGATTTAGCAAGTAGTTTAAAAGTTGATAAAGATGAAGTTAATAAAAAGATTAGAGATCCAACAAAATTTTTAGAGAAAATTAAAGGAACAAAGGAGATTGAAAAAGATAAGAAAACAAAAAGTGGAGAAGAACTTCAGGATGATAAAGAATATCTTGATGATGAAAAAATAAAGGGTGAAGAAGAGATTGATGATGAAGAGATAGAGGATGAAGAGATAGAAAAAGAAAATGATAAAAAAGATAGTGATGAATTAAAAAAAGAGAAAACAGCTAAGATTAGATAAAATAAAAATAAAGAGTGAAAATTTAGGTGATGAATTAAAAGAAGGGATAATAAAAATCTCGGTTCAAAAATCATGGGTTTCTAATAAAGGCATTGCTAAAGAAGATATTGCAATGTTTAAATTTAATCAAGAATCTAAAAATTGGGATGAACTTTTAACAACCTATAAGGAAGAAGATAGTGAGTACTATTATTATGAGATTAAATTAACTTCTTTTAGTTATTTTGCAATTTCTGAGAAAGCAAAAATAGAAGTGAGCGAACAAGAAGAAGTTGAGGAAGAGATTGAAGCACAACCTGAAGAAGGAGATTCAAACGTACCAGAAGAAAAAAATGGTTTTGCAGGATTAGGGATTTTTATTGTAGTTATTGTCGTTGTTATGGTCGTGGTTATACTTTTTTTAGCCATCTATGGTTTTAGATATAAAAAACATAGAGTTAAATATCACAAACATAAAGCTAGATAGGGGTAGTTAAACCCTCTAATTCTTAGTGTATTTTGCTAGGATTTTTAAAAACAAACATTTAAATATCAAGATTATTTTTTTAGCATATGGTTGTTACACATATAAATACTGAAAATTTTGAAAAAGAAATTAGTGAATCTGAGATTCCTGTGATAATGGATTTTTGGGCGCCTTGGTGTGGTCCTTGTCAGATGATGGGTCCTGTTTTTGAAAAAATAAGTGAAGATTATGAAGGGAAACTTAAATTTGTTAAAATAAATACAGATGAACAACAAGATCTTGCTGGAAAATTTGGTATTCAGGGAATTCCAGCATTAATAATTGTAAAAAAAGGTGAAGAAGTAGATAGAATTGTAGGATTTTCTGATGAATCTGTTTTAAAACAGAAAATTGATGATATTTTAGGAAAAATAATATAATTCTAAATAATTATTAGAGTATTGATAATAAACATGGTATCTGAAAAATATGATTTAGTGGTCATAGGGGCAGGCCCTGCAGGACTTTCTGCAGGAATTTATGCTGCACGTTATAAATTAAATGTAATTGTGATTGGAAAAGAAATGGGAGGATTAGCTGCTACCGCACATAGAATCTGTAATTATCCTTCTTATAATAATGTAAAAGGTTTTGAATTAATGCAGAAGTTTATTCAACATGCAGAAGAATTAGGAGTTAAAATTGTTTATAAAGAAGTAACCAAAATTGATAAAAAAAATAAGGAGTTTGTTATCCAAGCAGATAAAGAGTATAGGTCTAAAAAAATTGTTTTTGCAGGAGGAACAATTCAGAAGAAATTAGGATTAAAAAATGAGGGCAAATTTGTTGGGAAAGGAGTTAGTTATTGTGCAACCTGTGATGCAGCTTTTTTTAAAAATAAAATAGTAACAATTGTAGGAGGAAGTGATTCTGCTTTGACAGCTGCATTATTATTGTCTGAATTTGCAACAAAAGTTTATATTATTTATAGAAAAGATAAGTTTTTTCGAGGAGATCCTAGTTGGGTTGATTTAGTAGAAAAAGAGAAAAAAATTATTCCTATTTTTAATGAGGAAATCATGGAGATAATGGGTAATGAAAAAGTTGAGGGTGTAAAATTAAAATCTGGTAAAGAACTTAAATTAGAAGGGGTTTTTATAGAAATAGGAAGTGTTCCTGAAATAAAGTTTATTTCAAAATTAAATATAAAAATAACTGATTCTGGATATATTATAACCGATAAAAACCAGAAAACAAATATCCCAGGATTTTTTGCAGCAGGAGATATTACTGACAGTGAATTAAAACAAATAGTAACTGCTGCAAGTCAGGGGGCTATTGCATCTTATAATGTTTATCAAGAAATTAAAAAAGAAGCTAATTAAGTATAAAGAATTCTTATAATTGTGCTTTATTACAAAGAAATTATTGATAATAAAGATTTAAATAATCTTAAAGTTTTTTAATTCTAAAATGAGTGATATAAAAAATATTTTAAAAGAGCGTGTTGAATTTATAAGGCCTGATGAAGAAATTCTTAAGGAGATGAAAAACCTCTATAAAGAATTTTCTAAAAATTTAACAAACAAATTAAAAAAGAAAAAAATAAATGCAGAAGTTTTTCTTGGAGGCAGTTTTGCTAAAGATACTCTTATGAAGAAAGATTCTTATGATATTGATGTTTTTGTAAGATTCAAAGGAAAAAAAGATAAAGAAATATCAGAAATCCTTGGAAAATTATTAAAAAATGGGAAAAGGGTTCATGGTTCAAGAGATTATTATCAGTTTGTAAAAAATAAAATTATTATAGAAGTTGTTCCGGTTCTTACGATTAAAAACCCAAAACAAGCAGAGAACGTTACTGATTTAAGTTATTTTCATGTAAATTATATTGTTAAGAAAATAAAGAAAAATAACAAATTAGGAGATGAAATTAAATTAGCAAAGGCTTTTTCCTATGCTCAAAACTGTTATGGGGCAGAGAGTTATATTCATGGATTTTCAGGCTATGCATTAGAATTACTAGTTTGTCACTATGGAAGTTTTCTAGGGTTTTTAAAAGAAATTGTAGAATCAAACAAAGATAAAAAAATAATTATTGATGATGGGAAATTTTTTAAAAATAAAAAAGATGTTTTAGCTAATATAAATAAATCAAAAAAACAAAGTCCGATTATTTTAATAGACCCTACTTTTAAAGAAAGAAATGCTTCTGCAAGCTTAAATTATGAAACTTTTGAGAAATTTAAAAAAGTTTCTAAAGAATTTTTGAAAAAACCAAGTAGTAAATTCTTTGAGAGAAAAACAGTTTTTGAGGAATTTAAAAAATATAAAGGGGTTAGAATAGTTTCTATAAAAACAAGTAAGCAAAAAGGAGATATTGCAGGTACAAAAACAAAAAAATTCTATTCTTTTTTCTTATATAAATTAAAAAAAGAATTTAAAATTAAAAAATCAGGTTTTGAGTATAATGAAAATGAAAATATTGGTTGTTTTTATTTATTACTTGAAAAAAAAGAAAATGAGGTGGTGAAAGGACCGCACATAACTAAAGTTAAGCATCTTTCTAATTTTAAAAAAGCTCATCCAAATTCATTTATAAAAAACAAATATTCCTATGTAAAAATTATGCATAAATTAAGTTTTGAGGAATGGATTAAAAAGTTTTTGAAAGATGAAAAAAAAATAATAAAAGAAATGAGTATTACTGAAATTAAGGATGTTAGATAAATCTTTAATTTTTACTAGAATTTTCTTTAAAAGTTTGGTCAAACATAAATGCTAATGCAGATGTGAAAAAAGGAGTATTAAGCCAAACAGCTATTTCTTCATCTGGAAGGTTTCCTTTTGAAATAATAAATAAAACTTGATCATTGTCTGCAATAAAAAATCTAGCATCGATATCTATAAATTTTGCTTTAATTTTAAATTTATTATTTATTTTCTTAATATCTTTTTCTGATCCAGACAAAACCATCTTTATTTTAATGTTTTCCCTTTTTAATCTTTCAAAAACAGAAGAAAAAAATCTTGATTTAAGTTGAATTTCATAAGTAGAAGTACAAATAATAACATCTTTTTTAGCACTTTCTAATAATTCTTTGATATGATTATAAATAGTAAGTTTTCCTTTAATAGCTCCAGAGATTTCTTCGTGTTTTACAGGTTTTATCCCAACATTGTATAATTCTTCTAATTCAGAATACTCGCTTGTTTCTTTTAATTTTAAAAGAGTTTTAATTTTTTCTTCTGAATTTCTTAAGGTATTTGATTTTAATTTTTCAATAACTAAATTAGGTTTAACTGCAATATATTTTACAGGTTTTCCAAGCTTCATTATTGTAAAACCACGTTTTTCCAAACTCTCAAGAACATCGTAAGTTCTGCTTCTTGGAACTCTTGATATTTCTGCAACTTCCCCAGCACTTGCAACTCCTTTTCCAAGTAATGCAAGCCAAACTTTGGTTTCATAAATATTAAGATTAAAATATTCCTTTATTTGTCTAACAAGATCATTTCTAATTATCATTTTATCTTTGTTCAAGGGTTTCTACTCTTAATGGTCTTTGAGCAGGATTTACAGTATAAACAGGAATAGTACTAAAAGCAGCATCAACACAAGCAGTGTTCCAATTAGATGTAGCATCTAAAGCTACATCAACATAAGCAGTGTCGTCATAATCATGTCTTAAAGGGCCCTGAGGAGTGCCCATAGGTGTATCAAATAATTGATTTGCAGTAGAGCCTTGACTACCTCCCCTAACTTTTTTTGAACCTGGTGTTCCAATTTCTAGTGATTCTAATGTTGCTATCATAAAATGGTTAAAAAAAAGAGGTTTATAAATGTTACGTTTGTTGTCACTATGTAATTAGTACAAACGCAAGATTTATAAGGTAATGGTAAGGATTATTTTTATGGACATTGTTAAACTTTTAAAAGTATGTATAATTTTTTTAATAGGATTTCTTAGTGCAAACCTTCTTAGTTTTTATTTAGTATATGGATTAGAAATGCCATTTTTAATGAATTTTGGAGTATCTTATAATGATGCTCCTTTTGATTTTATAAAACAAGACCAAATACAAATCTATGAAGATAAGATTGTGATTAATGTTGAAGGTGCGAGTATGAGTAGATATGCTCCAACTGGAAGTATGAAACCAGTTTTAGATGAGGGTGCTAATGGGATTAGGGTAAAACCAAAATCAGAAGATAATATTCATGTAGGAGATATCATAACTTTCAAGCAAGGGAGTCATCTAATAGTTCATAGAGTGGTAGATAAGGGTATTGATCAAGAGGGGATTTATTTTGTTACAAAGGGAGATAATAATTCAGTTGTAGATGGTAAAATTAGATTTTTAGATATTGAGTATATTACTGTTGCTATGATCTGGTAATTATAAAAATTAAAATGGAAGAAAGATTTAGTGCGCCTTTAGAAGACTTATTCTCATACTTAGAAGAAAACGCTTTTAAAAATTTATCAGGAAAACAATTAAGGCCTAGGCTTATAGAACAAGAAGTTGAATATGAATTTAAATTAAAATATGAGGGAGATGTTGGAAGAAAAATTAGTGTTTTAGAATTTAGGCAAGAAGCTGCTTTTAAAGATGAAATAGAAGAGGAAATTATGATGCGTTCTAAAGAAGCAATAGAAATTCAGAATAGAAATCAGAGGATTTTAGAAAGGCTTTTACAATATGGAACAACAAAAGAAGAAATAGTCCATAATATAGGAAAACAAGTGTTTAAATCTCTAGGAATTCTTTTTCTTTATAGAAACTTTTTAGAACAAAAAGCAACAATTTATGATGACCTTAGTATCCAACATAAATTAGAGTTAGAACAGATAGATTCTCAATATCTTAATTTGTATGGTTTAAAAAATTAAACAATTAAAAGAAAACTTATAATCATACCAAGATATATTCCTATTGTTATAAAAGGCATTGCAGGATAAAATTTTCCTTTTCTAGCAAGTACAAATAAGAATAATAAAGCAAGAGTTGCAGAAGCAGAAATTATTAAAGCAGAGGTTAAAGATTGGAAAACCCTTAAAAAAACTCCTGCAGCAATAAGTGGAAAAATTACATCTCCACCTCCAAGAATTGCAAGATTAACTTTTATTTTAGAGTTTTTAAGATGTTTTTCTAAAACTTTTGGTGATCCTGAATATTTTTGTTTTAATTTTTTAAGTTGGAGTCTTTCTTTTTTATTTGCATATGGGACAAAAAAACCACTAAAGAATTTTAGATTTTCTATTTGGTATTTGGCCATTTTTTGCATAAACTCTGTATGCCAGACTGCCCAGATATCATATAATGAAATAGCAAAGAGTAAGATGATAATTCCTAGAACATTTAAAACTGGGACAAAAATTGCTGCAATTCCTGGATAAATTAAAAGTTCTGTAAAATTATGAACCTTAATGTTTCTTTTAAATATTTTAAAGTATGCTAAAGGAAGTGCGATTATTAATGAAATAATAGATGTGACATAAGGGTTTGGATTTTCATATAAAGCAAAGAGAACAGCATTAAAACATAACACTAATGCTAAAATTATGACTACTGTAAACCAGAGCCTAAGAATAATTTCTGCTCTTATTTTTGTTAAAAATAAAAATAAAAGTATAGCAATAACAAATGTAACTAGAAGTTGTTTTAAAAATCCTACTCCTTGATTATCAGCTTTGATTTCTTCAGGAGGTTCAAAAGGAAGATGAGAATCAGGCCTTTCATAAATACTAAGAATAAATAAACCTATTAATTGGGTTATAATGAACATTAATATTAGAATAGCAGTTATCTTTGATGTGTGTTTCATTTTTTATTTATGGCTAACTTCTTTATTCATCTCTTTTTAGATTGTTATAGTAAAACAAAAACAAGTTTTTAAAGATGTTTATTTGAATATGTTAAAATGTTAGAATAGATTAAATAAGGAATAGATTTATAAGTGCATATATTTTTTAGAATCTAAATACTTGAGGTAAATAAAATTATTATAAAATGGTAGAAGAAGATGGACCCAATCGCAATCACAGAATTCTTAGTTCAGCAAGGAGGACTAGAGCGCGGTTTGAGTCTAGACTATAATGGAAAACCTAATCGGCTTAAAGGAATTCATAGAGCTAATGAATTTTTTCTAGATTATCTTCCTGAATGTTCTTATTCGCTTTCTATGAGACATAATGATCCAAAAATAACTAAAGCTTTTTCAAGATATTTTCAAGAAGTTAGAGGAAAACAAGATGAAGCTGGAAGAGGAGAGTTCTATGAAGCTGAAATAGAACAAGGTGAAAATGGAAAAGGAAATGAAAATAAAACAAAATCTAGTCTTATATATAGAGTAATTGATACTTTCTTAAGATATTTTCATATAGCAGAACAAAATGAGGGTGGAGATGAAATAAGGCCTAATTTTAGATATAGAGATAAGAAAACAGGCATGATTGTTATTGAATGGGAACTTAAAAGGCCAGACCGTATAGCAAAATCTCTTAAAAAAAGGAGACAAAGAGAAGAGATTACAGAATTAGTAAAATTACAGTAAAGTAAATCAAAAAAATTAAGTAAAAATGACTAATTTAAAGTAATAAAACATTTAAGAAATATTTATATATTCTTCTTTATTAATAAAATAAAAATGAGTGAAGTGCAATTATCTAGAGAGGGGCCTAATAAATTATGGGTAGGATTTGATTCTCCTATTTCTAAAATTGTTTGGGCTGGTTTTGTTTTAGAGGGAATTCCTTTTCCTGATTTTAATATTTGGGGTGAAAAAGGAGATCATTCAGATGAAGAACCATCCCTTGACAAATCTGGCCATCTATCACGGCCAACATGGCCAACTAAAAAGAATAGGTATATGTGGAAAGGTTATCAAGAAAACAAATATTTATTTAGAGAGGTTAATAGAGATGGAAGTGAAAAAACAGTAATTACCGATGGAGAAGATGGTTTTTATTGGACTCATGCAGAACTTTTAGATGATTTGAGAACCGGGGCTAATATCAATAACTGGGGGGTAATTCTTATTCCACATCCTAATCAAATAAATTATTTAGACCAGATACAAGAAAAACTTAGTAAGGATGATCCAGGAAGAAACAAATTATTAGAAAAACTAAGTCAATTAGAAGGAAAGGTCATAGGGGATATATTTAATAGGTATGAGGAAGTTATAGGTTCTGCTCATACTGTGGATGAAATTAGAAAAGGTATGATGGTTATGCTGGGTACAAAACTTGGTGAAAAGCCTTATGGAATTGGGAAAGTACCAATGGGAATACAGCCAAAGAATTCTAGTGGATCAGAGGTTCTAAATTTTGTGGAGGGAACTACAAGATATAATTTTGCTAGATATTTAGATGATAGATTAAAAGTTATACCAAGAAATAGAAAATTAGAATCAGAAGAATTAACTGACCTAAGAAATGGAATGCATAATATGTATGAAGCTATAAGATGTACAAGGGGATATGGATTTTCTAAAAAAGAAGCTTAGATTTGAAAACTAATAAAAATAAAATTATTTATTTTAACCTGATGGTTTCTAAATTTCTAGGAACATTTGTTTCTATATGATGAAGTTTGTAAATTGAACTTGCTAGGTCAAGACATTTGCTCTGTTCTCCATGATTAATAATAATTCTATTTGCACGAGGTTGAGTCCTATTTGCGAATTCTAATAATTCGTTTCTACCAGCATGAGCAGTTAGTCCATCGATTGTAATAATATCCATATTAACTTCAATATTTTCTTCTTTTCCTTCAACAACCATTTTCACGTGTTTAATACCATCTTGAACTTGCTTTCCTAATGAACCAATACCTTGATAACAAACAAAGCAAATTTTATTGTTTTTATTTGATGCAAAATGTCTAAGATATTCAACACTAGCACCTCCAACCAACATTCCTGAAGTCGCAAGAACAACACAAGGTCCTCCTTCAATAACTTTTTTCCTTTCAATTGGACTACCAACACGTTGGAATATTTCATCAAGAAAGGGGTTATTATCTTGGAAAACTTCTCTTCTAACCTGAGAGTTTAAAAAATCAGGATATGCAGTATGAATTCCGTTAATATCCCAAATCATACCATCAATATAAATTGGAATTTTTGGTAATTGATTGTTTCTCATTGCTTCTTCAAGAATAAGCATTGTTTCTTGTGCTCTTCCTAATCCAAGTTCTGGAATAAGAACTTTTCCTTTTTTCTTAATGGTTTCTTTTATTGTTTCAATAAGTTGTGTTTCTGCCTCTTTTCTAGAAGGAAGAACATTACTTTTACCACCATAGGTAGCTTCAATGATCATTGTTTCTAATCTTGGAAAATTAGAAATAGCCCTATCTAATAACCTTGTTCTCTCATATTTTAAATCACCAGTATAAATCAAATTATGAGAACCATTACCAAGATTAATATGTACAATAGAAGAACCAAGAGCGTGTCCTGAATTATAAAGAGTTATTCTCATATCTGGAGCTATGTCTGTAACCTCATTAAAATCTAAGCATATGGTGTGTTTGACCATTTCTTTGACATCTGTTGATGAAAATAAAGGTGCTGAAGCTTGTTTATATGCAACACCAATAAAATCTAGGGAAATAAGTGCTGCAAGATCTCTTGTAGGGACAGTTAAGTATACAGGGCCCCTATATCCCATTTTAAACAAATAAGGTATTAGGCCACTATGGTCTAAGTGTGCATGAGTAAGAATTATTGCATCAAGTTCATTAATTTTAAATTCGGAAACATCTAGGTAAGGGAATTTTTCTTTTCCTTTTGCAGCAACATTAATACCACAGTCTAATAATACTTTTGTTTGGGGAGTTTGTAAAAGAATACAACTTCTCCCAACTTGGCGACCCCCACCTAACATAGTGACACGAATCCATTCTTCTGTTTTTTCTGGGTTCCACTCTTTATAGATTTTCTTACCTACTGAATTTAAAAATCTTTTTCTAGTATTATTGTTCTGATATAGTACTGCCCTTATATTTTCAGTTATTTTACTTTTAATAGCGGGACTTCTTTGTACTTCTGGAATCCAATGTGTTTTATCTTTAATCTCTTTTATGATTGAGCCTGCTTTTCCAATAACTAATCCTGGTCTCTTGGCTTCAATGACAACAATACTTCTTTGAAGATCAAATAAAATCCCTTCAAGCCCGGTATCCTCTGGAATTATATCTCTAATAATTCCTTCAGTTTCTTCCTGACTTTTTAAAATAGATTCATCAGCTCTTAATTCAATACGTTTTTTAAATTTGTTGACAAGTTCTTTTATCTTACCATTATTTTCCCTAAAAAAATCTAAATCATTTGTATAAAGTACTATATTTGCTCCTTCAAAGTTTGCACTACTTATAACTTTAGGTAATTCTTTTTGTATATCTCTTAGAATGTCTGCCATTTTATTATTCTTAAAAATCTTTAAATATTTATTACCCCCCTATATTAATTATTAAAATTATTTTTTGTTTTTGTACTCTGATACTATTTCTTGTTCAATTACTTGTTTTATACCTTCTTTTGTTATTGTTAATATATCAATACCATATCCACTTCCAGTATCTCTTTGTGTAGAGGATTTAAGAGCCTCACTTGCTAAATTTGTGCAATCTTTAACAGATAGATCTTTTTTATAACCCCGTTCTAATAGGCCTAGTACATAAGGCATTCCTGAACCAAAATTAGCATCATAATCTTCTACCTGATAAACCCCTCCAGCAGGTTCAATAGAATAAAGTTCGGTTGTTCCATCTTCATTAAATCCTGCAATTAAAGTTCCTACAATAGAAGGTATCATTGTAGGTTGACGTATATTTTTAAAAGTAATTGTAGCAACAAGGTTTGCAGCTTCTCTTACAGAAGGTCTTTGTTTAGCTTTTAGTTCTTTAAGTCTTAGTTCTGCTTTTATAATTTTAGTAAGCATTAATGCGTCTGAAACTCCTCCTGTCCATGAAACAACAAGGTAATCATTGATTTTATTAACTTTTCTAAAGTTTTTTTGCATTACAATATTTCCACCAGTAACCTGACGGTCTGCAGCCATTACAACTCCATCATTGCAGACAATTCCGATTATTGTAGTCCCTGTTTTTAGAATTTTGTTTTTTAATTCACTATCCATTTTGTATTAACATTATTGTTCTGAATCTTTATAAAAATTCTTTAATAATTTTATTCGTTAGAATTTATAATCTTTTGTAGAAAGGGGGGTTTATAAAGTTTTTTGTTTTAGTGGTTTTGTATAGAATAACTTTATTTAAATCTCTTATTATTGAATTTGTATTTCTTTCTTCCTAATTAATAAGGTCGAAAAATTAAATTTTTAAGATAAAAATTTATTGACCGAATATTTTAAAAACCATTATTTGAGTAAAAAAATATG
>CAZJPU010000022.1:0-13807 GCA_964548105.1 Candidatus Woesearchaeota archaeon
TTTAAAAATCGATAAATTTAAAAGATGTTTGGTAGAGAATTCTTCTGATTTAGATTTTAATTTTAAAGACGGAACTAAACGGCTGACTTTTATTTCTCATATGAGAAGAGTTATTTTAGATAAATCTGGTTTTAAGGTTAAATCAATTTCAAAGAAACCTGATTTTTTTGGACTTTCTTGGGATGGGGAATTAGGAGTAGAAGATCCTAGAATAACCAAAATAAAAGATCTTTATGTTATGACTTATGTAACTCTTTCTCGTTCAGAAAATATTTCAACAAGTTATGCAATTTCTAATGATTGTATAAAATGGTATAGGAGAGGAATTATTTTTAAAGGCCAAAATAAAGATGTTGTTTTGTTTCCAGAAATGGTTAATAAAAAATATGTTGCATTTGAAAGACCTGAAGGGAATTTTCAGTTTACTATTCCTCATATCTGGATGTCTTATTCTAAGGATTTAGAGTTTTGGGGAAGATCAAAATCATTTTTGTTTTCTAAAAAAGGAGAATGGGATTCATGGAGAGTTGGAGCAGGACCACCTCCAATAAAAACTAAAAAAGGGTGGCTTTTGATTTATCATGGGGTATTTGATTTAAGAAGTAATAAAATAAAAAATTCTGTTTTAGAGGAATTAAGAGGCTATAGTAGTAGCCAGAGGGATTTTAATTTTGAAGACTGCACGGTTTATTCAGCAGGGGCTGCCTTGTTTGATTTAAAAAATCCTAAAAAATTGATTGCAAAATCAAAACTTCCGATACTTTTTCCAATAAAAAATTATGAAAAAGGAACTTTTGAGTATAAAAGGGTAGTTTTTCCAACAGGTTTGGTGGAAGATAAAAAAGGAGATCTTATTATTTTTTCAGGAGCTGGAGATAGTTATATTAGTGTAAAAAAGATAAGTTTGAAGGATGTGATGAATAGTTTAGTAGAGGTTTAGGGGGAGATAAAAAATTAAGAGTTTTATTAAGAAACAACCTCATTTTCTGAAAACCGGAGTGATTACAAAACCTTTTTAATCTTATTTATATTATTATATCTATAAAAATAGGAGATAAAATGGGTTTTGATGTTATAACTTTTGGAAGTGCGGTTGTAGATGTTTTTGTAGATACTGATATTTCTGAGAAAAAAGGTTTTATGTGTTATTCTGTTGGAAGTAAGATTTTGTTAAAAAGTCTAAGGTTTGAGGTTGGAGGTGGAGGAACTAATACTGCTGTTGCTTTTTCAAGGCTTGGACTTAGAACTGGATTTATAGGAAGGATAGGAGATGATAATCATGGTGAAGAAATATTAGATCTTTTAAATGAAGAAAAAATAAAGTTTCTTGGAAGAATTGAAGAAGATGCGGTTAGTGGTTATTCTATAATTTTAGATAGCAAAGAAAATAATCGTACAATTTTAACTTATAAAGGGATTAATGATAAAATTTTGTTTAGGGAGCTTAATTTACGAAAAATAAAAACTAAATGGATTTATTATTCTTCAATGATGGATAAGAGTTTTGAAACTCAGAAAAAATTAGCAAGTTTTTTAGTAAAAAAAGGAGTAAAACTAGCTTTTAATCCTAGTATGTATTTAATAAAAAAGAAAAATCTGATTAGTTTGTTGAAGTTGTGCGAGGTTTTGATTTTGAATAAAGAAGAGGCAGAGGTTTTGTGTAAGAAAAATAAAATTAAGATAAATTCAAATAGTAAAGATTTATTAAGAAATCTTAGTAAATTAGGGCCAAGGATTGTTGTTATAACTGATAAAAATAAATTAGTTAGATGTTATGATGGAAGAGATAAAAAAGGAAGGGAGAGTTATTTAAAGCCTCATAAAATGAAAGTCATTGAAAGAACTGGTGCTGGGGATGCGTTTGCTTCTGGATTTGTTGCAGGGTTAATTGTTGATAAACCAATAGAATATTGTTTAAGTCTTGGGCTTGCTGAAGGTGAAGGAGTGATTAAGCATTTTGGGGCTAAAAATAAGTTGTTGAGGATGAAAATTAAATAAAAATGGCATGGTTAAATTCTTGGGGAAATGGAAAATATGATGCTCTAGATGATTTAGCTCTTGCTCCAGAATTGCATAAAGAAATTTTTGGAGAAGGTTTTGTGGATTTTGAAACTAAACAAAGAGAAATTAATTATGAAATCAGAAAAAAGTGAAAAAATAGAAGTGTATGAACATATTGTAGAATTTCCAAATCAAATAAGAAATGCTTATTATTTTCAGGATGTTTTAAAATATAAGGGTAAGTTTAACCGGATAGTTATTTTTGGAATGGGTGGAAGTTATATTGTAGGATTATTGTTTAAAGAGTTTGTAAAAGATGAATTAAGGATTCCTGTAGAAGTTTATTCAGGTGAGCTTCCTTTAATTGATGATGAAACTTTGGTTGTTTTGATTAGTTATTCAGGAAATACCAAGGAAATTTTAAGTGTGTTTAATAAAGTAAAGAAAAATAAAGTTTTAGTCATAACTTCGGGGGGTAAGATTTTACAGCGAACAATAAAAAACAAAAAACTTTTAATCCAGATTCCACCTGGACTTCATCAAAGATTTACATTTTCTTATGGATTTTTCCCATTATTAAAATTTTTTGAAAATAATTTTCTAATTGATTCTAAATCTAAGGTTGTTGAAAAAATAATAAAAACTCTTAAGAAAAATAGGCGGGCAATAGAAGAAGAGGCAAAGCAATTTGCACTTAAATCAAAAAATAAAACTCTTTTGTTTTATGCAAGTAATTATTTTTATCCTGCTGCTTATAGATTGCAAACATCCATAGAAGAGGATGCAAAGATTATTTGTCATGCAAATAAAATTACTGAGTTATTTCATAATGAATTAGAAGCATTTCCAAATAATAAATCTTTTTGTCTTTTGCTTATTGATGATAAAGAAACAAAAAAATTTAAGAAACAGATAAATTATTTTAAAAAGTTAATTAATTTTTGTGAAGTTAAACATAAAAGATATTCTAAGGAAGAGAGGATGTTCTTGATTTTTTATCTTGTTGATTTTTTTGGGTATTATTTGTCAAAATTAAAACATACAAAAATGGGTGAGACTCTAAAGAGTGATTGGATTAAAAGATTGTGAAAATGGAAAAAATATTAGAGGATGCTTATGAACATGCAAGATTAACCTTAAGTTTGTGTAGTACAAAACATGGTTTTTTTGCATCTGGAGGAAAAGAGGGTTATAATGCTGTTTGGGCTAGGGATTCTATAATTAGTAGTTCTGGTGCAAGTTTGTTACCTGATTTCAAAGAAATTTTTAAGGCTAGTCTGGAAACTTTAGGAAACCATCAAAGTAAAAATGGTCAAATTCCAAACGCGGTAGATAAATATAGTGATAGGAAACCTCATGTGGATTTTCAATCAATAGATTCTAGTCTTTGGTATATAATCGGGCATCATATTTATATAAAAAGGTATGAGGATAGTTCCTTGTTTAGAAAATTTAAAAAATCAATTAAACAATCTTTTCAATGGTTGAGATGTCAGGATTTAAGTGAAGTTGGGATGTTGGCCCAATTACCTACTACAGATTGGCAAGATGCTTTTCCTCATAAATATGGACATACGATAAACACTCAAGCATTATATTATGAAGTTTTAAATTTATTAGGTAAGAAAAAAGATGCTAAAGAACTAAAGAGATTAGTTAATGATAGTAAAGAATTAGGATTATGGAATGGAAAATTTTATCTTCCTTATAGGTGGAAAAATCATAATGAATATAAGGAAGTCGGAGATTGGTTTGATTCTCTTGGAAATTTGCTTGCAATTATTTTTGGATTAGCTGATGAAGTTAGATCTGAGAAAATCCTTTTTTATATTAAAAAAGAGAAACTTAATAAACCATATCCTGTGATGGCGATTTATCCTCCAATAACAAAAAAAGATAAAAGTTGGAGAGATTATTTTTTAGACTGTGATGCAAAAGATGCTTATCATTATTCAAATGCTGGAGTGTGGGGTTATATTGGTTGTTTTTATGTTCTTGCTTTAATTAAATTAAAGAGATTTGTTGAAGCTGAAAAAGAATTAAAAAAGCTTGCTGAAGTTAATTTAAGAGAAAATTTTCCTGAATGGACAAATCCAAAAACAAAAGAAAGTTTTGGTAAGCTTCAGGGTTGGGAAGCTGGAATGTATGTTCTAGCATATGAAAGTTTGAAGAAGAAAAAAGTATTGATTTAAGGATATATTTTAAAAATACTATAATCTTATAAATAAAATTAAATCATTAATTCTATGTTATTAGAAGAAGAGCTTACAGAATTTGGAATTGAGATTAAGATCCCTAATAGTGATTTAGTAAGAAATATGGGGTTAGTTAGACAATATGTAGAAGCTGAAGGGTTTGAAGTTTGTGAAATTGGGGATGGTTCAGAGGAGAATATAGATCATGAACAGAGAATACAGGCAGGTAATGGAGGAATTAATATTGAAATAATAGATCCTCAATATAAGCCCCATATAAACTTGAATGATGTATATCGTTCTAAACTTAGGGTTGGAAGAATTGTTGTTTCTGGAGATGGTATTAATATTAGGCCTTTTAGTTTAATTGAAGAAGATCATCCTATATTTTGTGAAGGATTACGTAAGAAATATAATTCTTCACGAATTGGTCAAAGAGATTCTCTTGCAGAAAATTTTTTAGAATATTTAGAAGGACAAAAGGTTAATTATCAATGGAATTAAAAAAACTATAAGAGTTTTAATTTTGAATAAATTTATATTTTATTTGCAATTAACATTGGTTTTTCTTTCAAACCTAATCTTTCACAAGTTATTTCCCACATCTTATTTGAGATGTGGTGATAATCCAGATTTTTAATAACATGTTTTCGTCCAGCACGACCCATTTCTTCACAAAGTTCAGGTTCTGTTAAAAGTTTGAGTGTGTGTTTATATAAGTCGTCAATATCTGCCCTGTAAGCAAATGTTTTTGGTTTGTCAAATTTTTTAATACTTTTTTTTGGAAACCCCATATCAGGAGTTATCCATTCTTGATTAAGTTGGATTTCTTCTGCAACTTTGGCAAGGAATCCTGTTTTGTTATGGATAATTGTTTCAGAAGGTCCCATTTTATTAATTGATATAACTGGTTTTCCACAAGACATTGCTTCAACTTGAATCATTCCAAATCCTTCAATTCTTGAAGGGGCAGCATAGATATCACAAGCATTTAATACATGAACTATAAATTCTTGATCAAATTCATCATCAATAAATATTACTTTGTCTTCGATACCTAGTTCTTCGACAAGTTTCATTTCTTGTTCATGCCATTTTGTTGCACAATCACTAGGCCATGATTTGCAGACGTATTTCCAATCTTTGAATTCTTCATTTACACGAGCAAGCGCGTGGAACATTTCTTGAGCACCTTTTGATGTAACATCACCGCCCATAGTAAGAATCATTTTTTCATGTTCTTTAACACCAAACATTTTTTTAATAGCTTTAGTGTAATCAAAGTTATTTGTTGGTTTAAATAGATTTGGATCAATACCTATATGCATTGGAACAATTTTACTAACATCAACTCCATCTCTTTTGTAAATTTGTCTTACCCATTCACTTGTTGTAAACATTAAATCTAATTTATCAAATTCTTTTTGATAATTTGCAACCCATCCATCAGCATTAAACCAAGGAACAGGTTTAATACCATAATCAAGTGGTTGTTTAACAACTTCTGGAACATTTCCCCAAAAACCAATTCCAAAGACAACATCAGGTTTCATATTTTTTAAATAGAATTGTTTTTCCATGCTGTCTTTAAAATGACAGGGAACAGCATTATGACCTGCCTCGAGAAGTCCTCGATAAAGCATATCTCCTTGTAGACTTTGCCCATCAGATTCAAGTGGATGAGCATAAAGTACTAAGGCTTTCATTTTATTTTTACGATTTTGAATGTTTCAGTGTCTTTACAACACTTATACTCAAAACTCCTCTTTTCAAATCCATAGTCATTGTGAATTAGTTTCCTTTTTTTCAATAGAGTAATCGCATTTAACTTTATAAACTTATCTGGTTTTGCGCTCGCGCGGCAGCTTGCGTGGTCTTTAACGTAATCAAAGAAGAAAAGTTTTTTGCAAGTAAGAGCTTTTGATTTTATCATTTTCTCGACGGTAAAATGCACTTCTTTATGTCTCTTGTGTCCATACTCTCCGTTTGCTCCGTGCGTGAAGATGTAATCGTAGTTCTTGCGTGCGAATTTCTTGATGCGAGTTGTGATTTGTTTATGCGAAGCATCGCGTAGTTTCTCGTCTTCAAGGTCCGAAATAAAACTTTTTGCTTTTAAAATTCCACAAACTTTTTTAAATTTTGGAGCTCGGTCTTTGTCTTTAGCTCTACAGAGACTTATGATTGTTGTATTCCAATTGTTTTGATTTTTAAGAAGTGTTCCTCCCATCCAGATTGTTTCATCATCAGGATGAGCAACAATAACCAAAACTTCCTTCTTCCTCTTTTTCATAAAACAAAAACATTTTTAACTAATATAAACCTTTTTATTCTAGTAAAGGGGAAGATGGTAAAATTTAATAAACTTTTAAAAAAAGGAAAGACATTGTTACTTGCTTATGATCAAGGGCTTGAGCATGGTCCAATTGATTTTAATGATTTAAATGTTGATCCAATTTATATAATTGAGATTGCAAAAAAAGGGAAGTATAATGGTATTGTGTTTCAAAAAGGGATTGCTGAAAAGTATAATAGTGAAATTAAGAAGAGCAAGGTTCCTTTAATTGTTAAACTTAATGGAAAGACAAGTCTTGTGAAAGGAGACCCTGTTTCTCGACAGTTATGTACAGTAAAAGAAGCAATTAAACTTGGAGCAGTTGCTGTTGGTTATACAATTTATATTGGAAGTTGTCATGAAAGTATTATGATGCAGGAGTTTGAACAAATTCAAAGAGAGGCACATAAGAATGGATTATTGGTGATTACCTGGATTTATCCAAGAGGAAAAAGTGTACGAGGAAAGAGTAAGGCAAAGCTTATGGCATATGCTGCAAGAATTGGGTTAGAAATTGGAGCAGATATTATTAAATTACAATATAATGGAAATCCTAAAGATTTGAAGTGGGCTGTTGAATCTGCTGGTAAAGCAAAAGTTGTTGTTGCTGGAGGAGTGAAGAGAGATGAAAAAAAATTGTTAGTACAGGTTAAGGAAATAGTGAATGCTGGTTGTGCTGGACTTGCAATTGGAAGAAATGTTTGGCAGAGTAAAGATCCCTTAGCTATTACAAATAAAATGAGGAAAGTTATTTGGAAAAAATGATAGAAATTGATTTTAAGAATTTAAAGAAGATGTGTAGCAACATCATGGTTCGAAGGTTTAAAGAAATGGAAGATGTTTTTAAAGATTCTTCTGGAATAAAAGGTAATTCAGTAATTTATAAAGTTTATAGAAAAGATTTTGGAGGTTTTGAGAGTGGACTTAATGTCATGGAACCTGGAACAATTAACAATGAGTTTTTTATGACAAAAGGACATAAACATAAAAAAGCGCGTGAGGAAATTTATATTTTAATTAATGGGAAAGGAAAATTATTGGTTCAGGATAGAGGAAAGATAAATGTTATAGAAATGAAAAAAAATAAAGTTTATCTTATTCCTGCAAAAGCAGGACATAGATTAATAAATACTGGAAATACAAAAATGGAAGTGTTGACAATATATTCGAAGGATGCGATACGGGGTTATGGTTATGAATTTAAGAAGAGGTTTTTTAAATAAATGATAAAATGATAAAATGGTAAAACCTGTAATTATAATTAATTTTAAAACTTATCAACAAGGAAAAGAGGTTATTAAGCTTGCAAAAGCAATTGAGAAAGTTAGTAAAGATATTATTGTTGGAGTGCAGGCAGGAGATATTTATGAAGTTGTAAAAGCAACAAAATTAAAAGTTTATGCAGAACATGTTGATTATTTTGAACCTGGAAGATATACAGGATTTATAATTCCAGAATCTGTTAAAAAAGATAAGGCTAAAGGAAGTTTTTTAAATCATTCTGAACATAGGCTTGATTTTAAAACAATAAAAAAAACTATTAAGAGATGTAAAGAAATTGGTTTGAAAGTAATTGTTTTTGCTAAAGATTTAAAACAGGCAAAAAAAATGGAAAAACTAAAGCCTGATTATCTTATTTATGAACCTCCAGAATTAGTTGCAGGCAATGTTTCAGTATCTAAATTGAAACCTGAAGTTATTGAGAAAATTTCTAAAAAATTAAAAATGAAATTTTTAGTTGGAGCTGGTATTAAGACTAGTGAAGATGTAAAAGTTGCAATGAAACTTGGTGCAAGTGGAATTGCAGTTTCAAGTGCAATTACAAAAGCTAGGAATCCGGAAAAGAAGTTGAGAGAGTTGATTGGTTAGTTTATGAATAAAATGGTTATTAAAAGAAAAATAAAACTTGTATTCTTTGATATGGAAGGAACTCTATTTGAAAAAGTAATTCAAACTCCAACAGATAATACCTCTCCTAGTGCATGGACGCTAATTGCCCAACACTTAGGAAAAAAAGCTTTAAAAGAAGAAGACAAAACTAAAGAAAAATGGACTTCTGGAATGTATGAAAGTTATGTAGGTTGGATGGAAGATACAATTAAGATTCATCAGAAATATGGTTTAACAAAACAATTTTTTGAAAAAGTAATGAGTCTTGTCATGTATCATAAAGGAGTTAAAGAAACATTTGAAGAGTTAGGAAAAAGAGATTATAGAACTGTATTAATTTCTGGAGGATTTAAAGCTCAGGCAGATAGAGCTCAAAAAGATCTTAAAATAAATCATGCTTTTTCAGCATGTGAATATTTTTGGGATAAGAAAGGGAAATTAATTCATTGGAATTTATTACCTTGTGATTATGAAGGAAAAGTAGATTTTATGAGATTAATAATAAGGGAATATGGATTAAAACCTGAAGAATGTGCTTTTGTAGGAGATGGAAAAAATGATGTTTACTTAGCAAAAGAAGTTGGGATAAGTATTGCTTTTAATGCTTCTTTTGAACTAGAAAAAAATTCAACATATGTAATAAATCAACCTAAGGGAAAAGAAGATTTTTTTGCAATTCTTAAATATTTAAAATAAAGGATATAATCAAAATGCATGAACAAGCAATTATTGATAAAATTTTAGAACATATCTCTGATAAAACTAATGTTTTAAAAATAGAATTAGAAGTTGGAGAACTTGCAGGTATTGAACCTGAACATTTAAAAGAGCATTTAGGTGAACGAGTAAATTGGGAGATTAATATAAATTCAAAAAAATCTCAGGTAAAATGTTCTTGTGGTTATGAAGGTTATGCAAGAATTAAACAAAGACTTCATGATATGGTGATTTATGATTGTCCAAGATGTGAGAATGTTCCTGAAGTTTTAGAAGGGAAAGATATTAAAATTGTGAAGGTTATTTATAAATAGGATATGGTAAAAAGGAGAAAAATAATAATTAAAAATTAAAATGTGTTTAGCAATTCCTGGAAAAGTTATAGAAATGAATGGAGAGGATATTATTGTAGATTATGGTGCTGAGAAGAGGAATGTAAAAAATTTATTTGATGGCTTGAAAGTTGGAGAGTATGTTGTTGTGAGTGGGGGATTTGTAATAAAAAAAGTTCCTGAAAAAGAAGCTCTTGAGGCTATTGAATTAATAACAAATTCTGATTAAAATAAGATGAGTTTTAGAAAAGAAAATAATGTTGAATGGGAATTTTTTAAGTATGCTTTTCCTTGTTCGCAAGTATTACTGCAACAAGGAAAAATAATTAAAGAAGAGTATGAAGATTTGAAAATGAAGTTTCTTGATTGTGAGGCTCCTGAGAGAGAGATACTTGAAAGAGTTTTTTCTGCTGCTTTTGTAAGGATTAAAAAACTTGCTTCTGAACAAAATAAAGATTATTGGGATTTAGGTATTATTAAAGAATATTGGGAAAATTATCATAATAAGATTATAGATGAGGGAGAGGGTATTTATGGAAAAGCTCCTGAGAGTTTTAAGGATTTATGTAAGATTCATGAAGCTGAAGTTGTTGAGAGAAAAGGAAATATGTTGATTGTGAGATATAGTGGTGATGGAAGTAGAGATGAAGATAGAAGTAGGGATGAAACTGAGAGAGTTATATTTGATACATTAGTTAAAGATGCTAAAGTTGGTGATAAAGTAAAAATACATTATGGATATGGTGTTGAAATGGTTGGTTTGGAATAGTTAAAACAATTTATCTAAAATTTTAAATAGATTGCATGCCTTGTTTTTTTATGGAAACTCTTGGAGATTTTGGAGAATATCAGGAAGCATGTGAGAGTATGCCTAATGTACCTGGTTTTTTTGAATCTATGGAGATTGGAGATTGGTTGTATTTTTGTGGACTATTTGATGTTGCTTTTTCTGAAAGAGAAGAAGTCCCAAAAGTTGTATCTAGAATCTCAGAATCAGTTGATAAAATTGTAATTGATTCATATCATTCTATGGATGTTAAAAGTATGCAGGTTTTTGATAAATTTAGGGGACGTACAGAAGTCCAAAGATATCAAGGGCTTGTTTCTGTTGTAGAAGATTCTGCAGTAATTGCAGCAGTTCAGATGTATTCTTTTCATCCAATTTCATTGATGGATGTTGATGGTAGTGAGGTTCTTCCTGCAATCACAGGTTTTAAAGCATTTTTTCAATTAGGAGATTATTCTGAACAATCAAAAAGAACAATAAGAGATTTATGGCCCTTAGTAAAAGGAATTGAACGAAGCGAGGGTGTTGAAGACATACTCGATGGAAAAAATGCTGAACCTGGATTAATTCTTTTAGTAAGTAATAAAGACCCAATTGCTACGGGTTATGCTGCTTTTAGAGAAGCGGGTCTTGATTTGCCAGAGAAAAGAATATATTGTCCTAATAGGGGTATAAAGGGAATTATAATCAATTTAGCTGGAACCTTTTAATCAAACTTCTTCAACTCTTTTTTCACTTTTTATTCTAATAACTATAAAAGCTCCTATAAGAATTAGTAGAGAACCTATTAGTTGTAAAATTAGGACTTCTTCTTTGAGCCAGAGAACTCCTAGAGCAAGAGAAATAACTGGCGCTATTAAAAGAATTGTTGAAGCTTTTGAAAGATTGATGTATTTTAAACCCCAGTACCATGTGAGTACATATAATAATAGGAAGATTCCAGAGATAGTTATATAAAGAATTTGTTGAGATGTTAGAGATAAGAGCAGATTTGTTTTTCTAGTAAGAAATATTATAGCAAAAAGAATTAGTGAGCCAAAAAACATTCTGCTGAATGTTACAATCCAATTACTTTCTTTTTCCATCATGACTTTTTTTGAAATAGTGTTTTCTAAAGCCCAAAGAATTGTTGCGATAATTACAAGTGCATCTCCTAATTGGATAGTTGGATTTAGTGCAGATAATTCTAATAAAACAAGACCGAATATCATAACAACCATTGCAATTAATTGTTTTCTTGTTATTTTTTCTTTAAGAAAAATAAATGCAAGAATTACTGCATATATTGGAAGGGTCTTATGTAAAAATGCAGCTCTTCCTGCTGTTGTTAATTTAAGTCCTGAAAAAAACAACCAAAATGCAAAACTTCCTCCAATCAATCCGATAAGTGTGAGATATTTCCATGAAACTTTTTTAAATTTTGTTTTTTGTGATTTTGAGAAATAAAAAGATATTAGTAGAAAAATAATACCTATAAAAAAAGCTCTTAGTGCAGTGAAAAGTATTGGGTCGGTTTTTACAACAAAAAATTTATTTACAACAATTGCTACACCTGAAATAATTGCTGTGAAAAGTATAAGGGCTGTTCCTTTTATTTCATTTGAATAGTTTTCTTTTTTTATTGGGGTTTTTCTCTTTTTTAACTCTTTTTTCATGATAGGGTTAGATTGGGAATGTTTTTATATTTTTCTTTCTAGTAAATTATATGAAAAATAGAGTTTTATGTTTAGGTAATGAGTTTATTGAAGAGGATTCTTTTGCAAAAAAAGTTGGAGAGAGGCTTTCTAAGGAGTTAGAAGAATCTGAGTTTATTGATATTAAAGATAGTTTTGAATTATTAAATTATTTACAAGAAGATAATGAAAGTATTTTTATTTTAGATGTTGTTGAAAATTTAGATGAAGTTAGATTATTAGAAATTGAGGATTTAAAAGAGAGTAAAATTATGAGTGCACATGATTTTGATGCTAGTTTTTTCTTGAAATTGATTGGTAAAAATAAAAAGATAAAAATAATAGGAATTCCTATGAAAGGGGATGTTGAAAAAGTTAAAGAGATTGTTAAGAGCTTATTATTAGAACCCAATAATCTTTAAAAATAATATTAGGATAATTCTAAGATGGTTGCAAGACATGCTCTAGATTAAATGGGGGTTCCAAGCCGAGTTCGTGGGATTGGGCCTGGTTCTTATGTTTCTCCAAGAACTGTTGAAGTTATTGGTGAGGGGCCGTATTCTTTATTAATGTTAGAGGGATTATTAAATAAAGGAGTTAATGTAACTCATTATGTTGTAAAAGATAAACCTGATGCAGAGGTGTCTGATATTGATATAAGAACTTTTTCAACTGCAAGAGGGCTTTCAAGGGTTATTGGAAATGCAGATTATTCTGTAGTTTTTTCTCTTGGTTTAAGGATACCGGATAGTGCAATAGATAAACTTGGTGGAAAACTTCTTAATATTCATACTTCTTTACTTCCTGAGTTTAGAGGGGTTGCAGATCCTATTAAAGAAATTGTTGCTCAAAAAAGAGAGTATGGAGGAGTTAGTGTTCACGAGGTTGGTGCTCGATTAGATTATGGAGATATTCTTGGACAAATGAGATTTGAATTAAAACCCACTCCTAAATTACATAGGCACACCCCGAGATTTGTTGATCTTGTTTATACAAGATCTGCTATTCCTGCTGGAGCAGAATTATTTACAAATGTTTTAAAGAATATTGATAAGATAGTGCCTGTTAGTCAATCTGATCTTTTAGATGTACCAGTTTTAAGTATATCTAGACCTAAAAAATAATTATTTTTTCTTATCCTCTTTTAAAGTTTCAAAAGCTCTTAAGATTTCTAAAGGTATTCCAAGAACTATTGTATTACTTTTATCTGAACTAAGATCATTAAGAGTTTGCAATGTTCTTAAATGTAATGCACCAGGAGAACTTCCAAGTATTTTTGCAGCCTTTGCCATATCATCTGCTGCCTGAACTTCACCTATTGCTTTAATAATAACTGCTCTTTTTTCTCTTTCTGCTTCTGCTTCTTTTCCTATAGTTCTTTTTAATTGTTCTGGAAGTTCAACATGTTTTAATTCAACAGATGATACTTTAATTCCCCAAGGGTCTGTTGCTTCATCAACAATTTCTCTTATTCTTTTTGAAACAGAATCTCTTTTACTTAATAATTCATCTAAGGTTACTTCTCCAACAACATCTCTCATTGTTGTTTGTGCAAGTTGTGAAACAGCATAATTAAATTCTTCTACTTCAATAATTGCCTTTTTTGAATCAGAAACTTTGTAATAAAGAACTGCATTTACTTTAATAGAAACATTATCTCTTGTTATTGCATCTTGGTCAGGAACATCAATTGCTTTAACTCTTATATCTACTCTTTGCCATGCTTGTATAACTGGAATAACAAGCCTTAATCCAGGAGTCATGATACCTGCATATCTTCCTAATGTAAATTTAACTCCTCTTTCATATTCTTTAACAATTTTAAGTCCAGCAAAAATAAATGCTAGAATAAATGCTAATATTACCCAGATAACTGTTAT
>CAZJPU010000023.1:0-13612 GCA_964548105.1 Candidatus Woesearchaeota archaeon
TATTGCAACTCTAGGATTTTAAGGACTAAATTTTATTTTTTAAAAAATATAACAATCAGATTTATTTTTAAGAAGAAAAAAATCTCAATCATAGTTCCAGAGAATAGTTTTTACTCAAAACTCTACAGTTCCATCTGGTAATTCTTGGCCTGGTTTATCTTTTTTAGGAATTCTTTCAATTACAGTTCCTTGTGGAGTTTCTACTCTAAACTCTATACTTCCATCTGGTAATTGTTTTTTATATAAAGGAATAGTTGAATAAGGGACTCCCTCATTTCCAGATTTTTTTCTAGAATCATTTGAATGTTTCCATCCTTTATCAGGATTTAGTTTATCTTGTTTAGGAACTCTTTCATAAAGGGTTCTAGTTCTAAGAGGCAATTGAACTGGTTTAAGTGTTTCAACAAATTTTAAAGAAACTGTACCAGGACTTATTTTTCCCAAATAAGAACTTCCATCTTCTTTATTAATATCTCCTAATACTCTAACTAAATCTTTTGATTCAACAAAAAGAGAATAATCTTTATTACCAAGAATATTACCTAAATTAAGAGTAAAAGAAGTATTTGTTTCAACATCTTTTAATTCAAGATATTTAGTTTTAGTACAATGAGGCCTTCCATCTCTAGAATGACGCGAAAAAACTCTTTCAAAAACTCTTGCTTCATACTCTTTATTAGGATCTGCAATTTCTCCAAAATTAAAAGAATGAACATCAGGGTTTCTATCAGGAATTCCATATCTTAACAAAGGCTCATAAACTGTTTTCGCCCTTACTTCAACACCCGGTTGAACTGGATTAGAAATCTGGTTATCTTTAGAATATGCTAAATCTCCAGCTAAAGGGAGTGAACCAAGTACAGTTAATCCTACGCTTCCAATCATTTTAAGCAATGAATTTTTTGCCATTTTCAATATTATAGGGAATAAATCCTTTATAAACCTTATGTTTGTTACTACTCTCTAGAAACATCTTTTACTTCTTACTACTTACTATTTAATTTCATCTAAAAACTCTTTTAATAACTCTATAAAAAGCTTAAAAAACCTAATTTTATAAACATTATTATCAATAATTACAAAATGGAAGATAGTAAAAATCCTCAACATAATAATAATAATAATCCTAAAAGGCAAAGTTTTCCAGAATCAGATCTCTCAAATATCCTTCAAAATAATCCTAGTAAAAACTATCATCCATCAAAATCTTTAATAGAACAATATCAAAGAAAAGAAGATGAATTTAAAGATCCAGAAGTTTTACAAATTCCTAAACTCCTACTTCCTAAAAATGTTTTAGGAATGTATGACCCTTCTACCCATACAATATACCTTGCAAGTGACCGTTTTCCTTATGAAATGTCTGACACTCCAAGTCATGAAAGTGCACATTCTTATAGAATCCATAGTGAAGAAATTACACATACTCATGCTACAGGTCATATAAATGTTAGAGTAGAACCTTATAAAAATATTCAAAACAATAATAATTCTAAATTTCCTGGATTTAATTTAGCAGCTTAAAAACATAATCAAATATCTCTACTCTCACCTTTCCATCTTCTTAATCCAGGTATTGTAGTTCTCGCCATTGTCCTTGCTTGAGCCTCTTCCATCCCTAATTTTATAATCCCAATTTCTACTAAATTTTCAATTTTTTGCTCCATTGTAATACCTTCATCTAAAAATCTACCATCTTTAAAACAAAAACAACAGTATTCATCATTTTTACTCTCGTCTGCATTAGTCCCATAATCTTCATCTTTTTTCATAGGCATTCCACAACTCTGACATATTATTCTTTCATTCATGTTAATTTTAATCTCTTAGCATTTATAAAATTTTTCCTAAGTAACAACAAAATCACAATAACATTTATATATCTTCCTTGAATTATCTAATCATGAAAATTAATTCAATTATCGCAAGAGAGGTGTTAGATTCTAGGGGAAATCCTACTATTGAAGTTGAATTAAATATTGACAAAGGAAATGTTTCTGCAATTGTTCCAAGTGGAGCATCAACAGGCCAATATGAAGCTCTTGAATTAAGAGATAAAGATGATAGATTTCATGGAAAAGGAGTTTTAAAAGCAATTGAAAATGTAAATAAAATTGCAAAGGAAATTATAGGAATGAATTGCACTAAACAAGAAGAAATAGACCAAAAAATGATTGCTCTTGATAATACAGAATATAAAACAAAACTTGGAGCAAATGCTATCCTTGGAATTTCAATGGCTGTTTGTCGTGCAGGAGCTCTTGCTAAAAATATCCATTTATATAAATATATTCAAGAAATTTCAGGAAATAAAGAATTAAAACTTCCAGTACCTTCTCTAAATGTTATTAATGGAGGCCAACATGCAGGAAATAAACTTGATATTCAAGAATATATGATTCTTCCTATAGGTGCTCCAAATTTCAGAGAGGCAATAAGATATGGCAGTGAAACCTATCATCACCTTAAAAAAATAATTAAAGAAAAATACGGCCAAGATGCTGTTAATGTTGGAGATGAGGGTGGTTTTGCTCCTCCCCTAACAAATATAGAAGAACCTATCCAATTATTAGAACAAGCAATTGAAAAAGCAGGATATAAAGGAAAAATAAAAATAGGTCTTGATTGTGCTGCAAGTGAATTTTTTAAAGAAGATAAATATAATATAGAAGAAGAAAAATTAACAGGAGATGAACTTATTGAAAAATACAAACAAATTATTGAAAAACATGAATTAATTTCAATAGAAGACCCTTTTGACCAAGATGATTGGGAATCATATGCTAAACTTACAAAAACAATTGGAGAAAAATGCCAGATTGTCGGAGATGACCTTTTAGTTACAAATCCTAAAAAAATTAAAAAAGCTATTGAAGAAAAATCATGCAATGCATTATTATTAAAAGTTAATCAAATAGGAACAATAACAGAAGCAATTGAAGCATGTAACCTAGCAAAAAAAGCAGGTTGGAACATTATGATTAGTCACAGAAGTGGGGAAACAGAGGATACGTTTATTGCAGATCTTGTTGTAGGGCTAGGCACTGGGCAAATAAAGTCTGGTGCTCCTGCAAGAGGTGAACGAACTTGCAAATACAATCAACTTATGAGAATAGAAGAAATAGAAAAAATTCCCTATGCAGGAAGCGACTTTTTTTAAATAACCAAACAATTTTTAAACTTATTCATCAATCTATTGTTATGAAAAAAAGAAAAATACTTCTATTAATACGTGATGGTTGGGGATATAGAAAAGAAACAAAAGATAATGCAATCCAAAACACACCTACTCCAAATACAGATAAACTAATGGAAAAATATCCAAACACTCTTTTAAATAGTTCTGGAAAAGCTGTCGGACTTCCAAAAGATTATCAAGGAAACAGTGAAGTAGGTCATATGGCTATTGGTTCTGGAAGAATAATTTTTCAATCACTTGCCCGTATTAACAAATCTATTAAAGATAATGATTTTTTTAAAATACCAGAATTTTTAAATGCAATTAAAAATTGCAAAAAAAATAATTCTAAACTTCACATTATTGGCCTTCTACAAATTGAAGGAGTTCATAGCCATATTAATCACCTTCTTGCTTTATTAGATTTATGCAAACAACAAGATTTCCATGATGTTCATATTCATGTAATCACAGATGGAAGAGATGCTCCTGTTACTAACAGCATTAATCATCTGAACACCCTAAATAATAAAATAAAAGAGATAGGATTTGGAAAAATCGTAACAATCTCTGGAAGATATTATGCAATGGATAGAGACAAAAGATGGGACAGAACTAAAAAAGCTTATGATTGCATTGTAAACGGAATCAGCACTGAAACCTTTACAAACCCTTTTGAGCAATTAAACCAATGTCATAATAACAAGGAAACAGATGAATTTATTGTTCCAAGAAAAAATAAAAATTATAAAGGAATCAAACAAAATGATTCAATAATTTTTTTCAATTTTAGAACAGATAGAACAAGACAACTAACACAAGCTATTGTAGAACCAAAATTTGATATATGGAAAAGAAAACCCCTTAATGTTTTTTATATCGCAATGACTCAATTTTATACTCCTATGAATGCACATGTTGCATTTAAAGATAAACCTTTAAAAAATTTATTGGGTGAAGTAATCAGTAAAAACAACTTAAACCAGTTAAGAATTAGTGAAACAGAAAAATATGCACATGTAACTTTTTTCTTTAATGGACAAATAGAAAAACCATTTAATAAAGAAGACAGAATTTTGATTCAAAGCCCAAAAATTCCAACTTATGATTTAAAACCTGAAATGAGTATTTATAAAATAACAGATAAATTAATAAATCAAATTAAAAAAAATAAATATGATCTTATTATAACAAACTTTGTCAATGGAGACATGGTTGGACATACTGGAATTCTTAAAGCAATTAAAAAAGCAATTATTGCAGTTGATGATTGTGTTGGAAAAACAATCAAAACAGCCCTTGAACAAGATTACATTATTTTTGTTTTTGCAGACCATGGAAATGTAGAAAACCAAACACCTGCTTGGAACACTAGCCATACAATTAACCCGGTTCCATTTATACTTATCTCAAATGAAAAAGAACTTCAACAAATAAAACTTAAAGATAATAAGGGCCTTCAAGACATTGCTCCAACAGTTCTTAAACTTCTAAATATAGAAAAACCAAAAGAAATGACTGGAGAGAGTTTGATTTAGAAATTATCTAAGTTTATAAATATCTATTCAAAATAAAGATTCTAATACCTTCTCAATATATCCTAAAAAACCTAAAATTTCCAAAACATTTATATATAAGTTAGTCTTTAAAATACAATGAAATTAAAAACTAGTTTATTCAGCAAGAATTTAACTAGTCTTAACTATAACTTTTGGTTTTATTACTTTTTTAAGTAAATCTGATTTCCTAACCCAGATTTACTACAATAAATTTACTATTAATGCTAATTCTGGTTTATGATTATCTAAAAAATCAAAACTAAAAACAAAAATGACAAAAATAGAAAAACCTTTAGAAGAAATGACCTTAGAAGGAATGTTAAAACAATTAATAAACATTAATGTAGGAACTCCAATTCCAATAATAACTCCTGAAAAATTAAAGGCTGAACTTCCAATAACAAGAGAATCTGCACTAACTACATTAAAATCAAGAAGAGCACAGCAAAAAATTCTTAATAGAGAAGATAACAGATTTATAATGATAGCAGGACCATGCTCTATACATAATTACCAAGGAGGTATAGAATTTGCAGAAAAATATAGGGAAATAACAAAACCTTTTGAAGATGTTTTTTTATTTTTAAATAGAACTTATTTTGAAAAACCAAGAACCAGTCTTGGTTGGAAAGGATTAATTTTTGACCCTAATTTAGATGGTTCTTATGATATTGAAACAGGATTAAGAACTGCAAGAAAACTAGGACTAGAAATTACAAAAATGGAAGTTCCAACAGGAACTGAATTTTTAGATAAATTAGTCCCTCAATATATAGATGATTTAATTTCATGGGCTGCTATTGGTGCAAGAACAACAGAGTCTCAACCACATAGAGAAATGGCTTCAGGATTATCAATGCCAGTAGGTTTTAAAAATTCAACTAGTGGAGATATAGAAGCTGCAATGAATGCTATAAAAGCTTCAAGAGGAGAACAAACATTTTTAGGAGCAACTAGTGATGGAAGATATGCAAAATTACCTACCCTAGGAAATGAAAATACTCACATTATAGTTAGGGGTGGAAATGGAAAACCTCATTGTAATCCTGATGAATTACCCTGCGCAATAGAACTTCTAGAACAAAGTGGCGCTGCTCCAAGTCTTGTTAAATATCTTAAAGGACAAAATGGTCCAAATTACACTCCTGAATATATAGAACAAACAACAACTCTTCTAGAACAAGCAGGCCTTGTTCCAAATATAATGGTAGATTGTAGCCATGGAAATTCAAGAAAAGATTATAAAAGACAACCAGGAGTTTTATATAATGTTCTTGAACAAAGAATATCTAACCCCAATCTCATAGGTGCAATGATGGAAGTAAATCTTATTGAAGGAAGTCAAGAATTTAAATACCTTCAAACAGATCCTAGAACTCTAAATCCTCATCAATCAATAACAGATGCAGGCATTAGTTTAAAAACATTTAAACAAGTGCTAGAAAGAGGAGCTGAGATTTTAGCTTCTTAATAAAACTAAAAATACTAATTATTTATTTCCTCTTTCTAAATAAGAAAATCAAAATAACAACAACCACAATTAATGAGGCAATAATAAAAATAACAAACCATGAATTTCCTTTTACACCTTCAAGAAATTTTTTGTGCCTTATACCTAAATCTTTTACAGAAACATCTTTAATATTAGCATTTCCTTCAATAACCCCAAACTGCTCTTTTTTATTAACTGTTTTATAACTCTCTTTACTTGCACTAACATCTAATTCATAACTACCAATCTGCGATGCTTTTATTAAACCAGGAAGAGTTATCTCTTTTGTTGTTTTATCAGGATATGTAAGGATTGCAGTTATTGACGGATTTTCAACAGATGAAGAATAATCTAAATAAACTTCCTTATTTTTCAAAAAAATCTTTGATTTTTCGATGCAAGAAGAATCTTTGCAAAGGTTAATATTAAAATTAAACAAAAAAACCGAATTTCTTTTTATCTCAAAAATTTCTTCTTTGACTTGAATAAAAGGCTCTTTAATTTTTATGACAGCTAAACATTGTTGAGGATTGATTTCATCAGTTACCTGAACTCCTTCATAATAGCCTTTTACTAAAACTCCTTTTTCTAAATTTGCGCTTCTATCCTCTAAGAGATTCTCTCCAAGATTTATACATTTAATTCTAGGAGTATAAATTATTTCCTCATCTATATCTGAAATAAAAGAATAATCAAATCTTACTGTTTCCCCAACATCAAAACTAGGATTTACATCAATTCTTATTTCTAAAGAAGCTGAAACAACACCCATTAATACTATAATTCCAAAAAACATTAAAATTAATTGCTTTCTCATTATCTAAACCCTCCATCAAATGTAGGATCCCCTACTAAAATATCATGAACAAATCTATCAGGCGAGTAAGTATTCTTAACAAGCCAATCCCCTCTCGCTTCTTTATTTTTTCCAATTTTAAAAGCATAACCTATTGATTTATTGTTTATTAAAGTTTCATCTAAAAATTCATCAAGAAAATGATGTCCATACATCCCAGCAACAGCTCCAATATATCCTGTTGCTCCACTTCTTATCATATTAGTACAAAAAAGATTTGCTTTTGCCCTTCCATAACTACAACTTGAACAAGCAAAACTATATCCAAATTGAGGAGAAAAATATTTTCCTTCTAAATCACTTGTATAAAGAGTATGTGCCCATCCAGTAGGACTTCCATGATCTCCAAAAATAGATAAACTTGATTTATTAAAAATACCTTCCTGAAGTCTTTCTGTTTCTTCACAATCACTTGTACCAGATTCTTGAGAAATACCATTAATTAAATCCTGATTACAAGTTATAAAAGGATCAAAATAAGATTCATATCTTGCAAAAAGTTCAGGACACTCTTTATCCCAATAACACTTACAAAAACTAGTTCCACACTGTGAAAGAGGAATTCCCTGACCATATCTATCTCCTATAACCATCATTACAGCACCAGTTTCTTTTTCTAAGAAATCAAAAAATAAAATCCTTGCTAAATATGAAGAAACATCAGAATTTGTTATACCCATTACTCTTCCAACTGCAAATTCTCCTTCAAAATCCTCATCCAAACTTCCATAACTTCTAAAATCTGCCTCATTAGAATCATCATCTATAAATGGAATTGCATCAGGACTTGCAACAATTGTCAGATAATAAGGATCAAAATTAGTTTTCATCTTAACATCTGCTAAATAAGTTTTCCCAGTAGTCTCTGGAATTAAGGTTATATTCAAATTATCTCCTTCTAAAAACTCATCAGGAATATCAAACCCCCTTGCTTTTTCACCATTTGAATTATTTAAATCTATTTCTCCAACAAACTGACTATTTACATAAACACCTAGATTACTTTTATCTTCTAAAGAAGATTTTGAATTCACAACAAAATAAGAAAAGTTATTGTTCTCCAAATTAAATTCAGAATTACCAAGAGAACCAAATGAATTAACATTAACTAATTCTACGCCTGTAGAATCATTTTCACCAAAATAATAATATTGATTATTTTTCCTAATTTTAATTAATTCTGAAACATCATAAAAAACCAAATCTCCATTAAACTCTAAACTAATGTTTTTAACACTTGAATAACTATATCCCCCTAAGCTTTCTTCAATAATACTCTCCGGAAGAGTATCATAACAATTAAAATTCCTAGTTCCAACAAATTCTCCATTAAATGAAATATTCACCTCGTTACTATCTGAACAATTATAAAAAAATCCTGGAACATACATCCTATAATAAGAATCTCCCCAACTAGAATCAGAACCTATAAATTTTTGTTTATTTTGATAATTTTCAGCAATTTTTGAAAAATCAAATTTCTCTCCTTCCCTAATCTCAGAACTAAAAAATCCAGTTAATAACTCTCCAACTGCAAATGCTTCTATCTCAAAATAAAGATTAGTACTCATTTGAAGGGAATCGCCATTAATATACTTATTAATCCAAAAAGATTCTTGCCATCCAGTTATACAATTTTCATTATCAAAATCCCAATCTTCACAATAATAAATAGTTAAATTCTCAGGATTTTCAATTCCTAAATTAGTATAATCTGGATAATTAAAAATAACTTTGATATCAGAATACTCCCAAAAAACATTATTCGCATAAATATGATACAATCTCTTATCTCCTTCAACTCTTGCATCCCTATAATCTTCTGAAATAACAACCATATCATCATCTAAATCAGAACCCATAAAATTCATTGTTACAAATTCCACATCTTCCTCAATCATAGTTTCTGAATTTATAATCCAAAAATCTGTAGTTAAATTAGGAACACTAAGTAATGTTGTATCAGTTACTAACTCAATTGTATCTGGATCATCCCAATAATAAGCAACTCCCAAATACCTTGCAACAGAATCTGCACTATTATTAATAATCTCAAAACTAATATTTCTTAAATTATAAACCTGAATATGCCTTATTCTTTCCTTATTCTTTCATTATTCCGTAGATCAACGTCATTATCACACATAACTGTAACATTAAGAATATGTTCTCCCACTCCTACCGGAGTCCAATAAACATCCTTATTCACCTCTTTACCAGGAAGTATATTTGAAAAATCTTCTTCGTGGATTAATAAATCATTATCATAAAATTTCATTGTTATATTTTCAGCAATTTCACTACCTTCATTCTCAATATCAATATAAATCTGATTCTCATCTCCGACTTCAACATTATCTGAATACGCCCACACACTAACATCAGGTCCATGTAATTTAACCTCATAACCCCTCCAAATTCTTTTACTTCCAATCCCTCCACTGTATTCATAACTAATATTAAAATATACGCCATAATATCCAACCTCTTCAGGCATAAAATCAAATGAAAAAACCATCCCTGTTTCATTTATCTCTCCAATATTTATTGTTTCAACTAATTGGTAGTCTCCTTCACTAGGTTTTCTTTTATAAAAATAAAGAATACTGTTTTGAGCGCTTTCAAAACCATTATTAAAAATTGTTAAATTCATTACATGATTCTCATTAACAATAACAGGATAAGGAGAAATATGACTCCAACCATGAATCTCCGGTTCTTTTGTAAATGCACGAATACTAAAATCATTTTTATTATTCCAAGGGTTTGCATCTTCCTCTAATTCTACAACAACAGAAAAATCATACCAATTATCATTTATTGGAGTAAATTCAAATGTAATATTTATTTTTTCATCAACATCCAGAGAACTAATTGTCATGTTATCTATCCAATCAAAAAATTCAGAACATCCACTTTGATTACAATCCCAATAATGCCTATAAAATTCTACTTCAAATTCTCCAGCAGCATCTGTTCCAATATTTTCAACAGAAACATTAAATTCATTTATAGAATCAATTAGCATTTTAGAAGGATATTCAGTAAAAACCTCTAAATCAGGAGAAGGCCCAGAAACATAAACATAACGAAAATCCTCATTATTATCAATATTTGATTCATTTGAAGATGTAGAAACATTAAAATAAAGAGTAGTAGAACCAACTTTTGTAGGAGTCCACCCTGAAGTTACTTCTTCAAATTCATCTTGAAGAATATCTCCTAATTCAATTCTGTCAATAAAAATCAAACTTTCTGAAAACCCTCCACCTCCTCCACCACCAGAATCATTCATTTCATAAATTTCTAAAACACAGTTTTCTGCTAAATCAAAACCAAAATTACTAATAGTTATATTAAATTCATTTTCAAAACCTACAGAAATAGCACCAGGAAAATTAATACCATAAATAACAACATCAGATTCTCCGCTTAAAAAGAAACTAATAGAATTTTTTGCTCCTTTCATACTTACAGGATTATTATCAAATCCTTCTGAACAATTATCTTTATAACTACAAGTTGTAATATTCTCATCATAATTTTCCATGAAAAATGTCTGAATTTTTTCATCAACATATTCAAAATCTGTTGAATTAACACTAATAATTAATTCATGTTTTGCACTTGCAAGTATTGGAGAAACTAAAGAAGTTTTTGAATAAAGCTTTCTTAAATTTTCTGAATTTTTATCAGTATAAAGAGAATCTTCTCCAAATATCTCTAAATCATTAGGATTTGTAATAATAATCTTCTTAGTATTTGTTAAATCTAAATATTTGTTTTGTAATTGCTCTAAATCATATTGCTCATTACAAATTCTTCCGGTCAAATTTCCAACACAAATAATATTTTTTTCTAAAAAAACATTATCACTATCTAATTCTGTTCCCTGAATAATTAAAGGAGCATTTAACAATGATGCATATGTAGCGGAGATTAACGAAAGTTCATAATTATCTTCAACATAAACAACATCTGTATAATTTTCCCAATAATATAAAAAATCAGTATAATTTATTCTTTGTACCTGGCTTTCTTGTAACCCTGCTCCTATAATATTCTCAGGATAACTAGCAATTAAATTATCTAATTCTTGAGGATTATCTCCAATAATAGTAACCTTACTAGCATTATATTGTTGCATAAAATAAATTAATGAATCTGCATCAAATAATTCTCTTATTTCAGGATTAAAAACATATCCAGTTAAATTAAGTAAAATCATAAGTTGTTTCTCAGAAGTTGGTTCTATATAACTTGCAGGAGGAGAAAAACCACCCTCAGGGTTTAACTCAAAACCAAATGCAATAATCTTAGATTTATTCTCTTGTTCTCCATAATGCCAATCAATACTATCTCCATTACTATAATACATAACCTCAGATATTTGACCTGAAGAATAATCTGGAACAAAGTTCTTAAATTGATTCGCTAAATTTCTAAATAAATCATCATCAGGAGTTGAACCACGAATATGCCCCCATGGATAAAGAATATACCCTCCAGAACTATGATAATCTAATACATAACTAAAATTATTACTTAACACAAGATCTCTTATTGCCTGAGTCTCAGGTTCTGAAAAAGCACTAGTTCCACGATAAGATGAAGAAGAAGGAAATGGACTAGAACCCCAATCATCATATGCCCAAGTATAACCATAATTTCTGTTTAAATCAACACCATCTTCCCCATTAATAACTCCATCATCATTATTATCTCTTGCATTTTTTCTCCACCACATATCCTCTGTTTCAACAATAACATGCCCATCTGGATTAACCATTGGAACAAACCATAGCTCATGATTATCAACAATATCTTTTATATCTGAATTTGTATCATAATGTTCTAAAAGATATTGAATCATAAAAATAGGAACTTCTACAGTCATTATTTCCCTAGCATGATGATTACCAGCAACCAAAATTCCAGTTTCATTTTCCTGAATCTCAGGATTATCTGAAATTTTCATTGCTAAAATACTTCTATCTTCTATGCTTTTTCCAATTTCTAATAACTGAGAAATACTAGGATATTGTTGAGATAAATTATTTAATTCACTAACCATAGATTCATAAGTATGATAACCTTCATTTAACCCATAACCCTCAAAATTACTTTTAAATTTAGGAGGACTAACAGGAATCGTCTCTAAATTATAACCAGAATCTTCAAAATGATCTTTTTCATTAGTCGTTAATACTACATCTACATAATCTTCTCCTACTTTTGCAACATCTAAATTTAATTTTAAAAACTCTCTTTTAGAAACTTCGTTTAGATAAAATCTTACAAGAGATTTTCCATTTAAGGAATAAACCAAATCATAAGTTCCATCCCCAAAAACTCCATCATCTCCTGGAAGACTAAAATCCATTTTTTCTTCCTCATGATAAATCAACAAAGGATATTTCTCTATTTCATTAGTTTTATTTGTCCAAACAGCAACTGAAACCAATGGCAAAACTTCTTTCCAATTTTTATCAGAAACTAAAAAAACCTCTTTATCAGAATATTTTGACATATCTTTATTATTTTCACTTTCAAATATTTCATGCACACAAGCTCCATTAACACACTCTCCATCACAACTAATTAATTCGCTTTTAATTTCTGAATCATTAATAGTAGTATTATAATAACAATAATACTCACTCAAATTCTTAGAATCTAAACATCTATCCCAAAAAACATTTGAATTCAAATAAACATAATCTTTTTCATAATAATTAATACCTTTATAATCTGTACAATTTAAAGACAAGTTTGCACAAATCCCTCCTAAACAATCAAATCCAGAATCACAACTCCCACAACTCCCATCACACCCATTACTTCCACAAATTTTATTATTACAATCAGGAGTGCAAGGTTCATCATCATCACCGCCACCTCCGCCTCCACCACCACCGCCACCACCACTATAACCTCCCGGAGGAGTATTCACAGTCTGGTTATTCACAGGATCTCTTATATCTTCAACAGGAGCGTCTCCAAAACTATCCTTAAATACACTTGTAACTTCTTTACCAGATTCTAATTTTACTGTAAAAGCAACTGAAACTTTTTTAATATCTGAAAAATCACTTAATTCAGGAATCCAACTAACATTTATAAGATAAATTTTTGTTTCAAGTTCATTAGGAAAACCTTCTGGATTTGGATAAACATACACATAATTATTTTTTTGTGAATCTTCAAATATAAATTTTAATCCAGAAATATTTCCTTTTCCCTTTCTATAAACACTAATAATCGCAGAGTCATTTTCAGAATTAATATATGCAGATTCAATTTCTAAATCTACTAATAACTGATCTAAAACAAACTGTTCAGTTGTATCTTTTACAAAAAACTTAATAGCTCCATAAATAATAACCATGCCAGCAATTACTAATAAGATTAGAAGAACAACTGCAATAAGATTTGAGACCCCTCTTTTATTCATAAAAACCCCAAGGAATCTTTTTTTATAAATGTATTGAAATAATCACTTAACATTTTCGACTATGGGACTTAAA
>CAZJPU010000024.1:0-13480 GCA_964548105.1 Candidatus Woesearchaeota archaeon
TTTGTTTCTTTTGTTTTATTTATTTCATTATTTTTTGGCGGTTTTGGTTTTTTTGGTTTTCTTAAATATCTAATAAAAAATATAATAAGAATAATTACCAAAACAACAACGCAAACAATAATTATATAAAAAATGATATTTCTTTTAAAACCATCAAATAATGCTTCTTTTGGAGGCACTTCTTCAGAAATTTCTTTAAGAAATATTTCTGCTTTTCCATCTTTTAGATTATCAAATTTTAATAGTAAATCATAAGTATTGTCATAATCAATATCAACTTTTTCCTCATTTCCAAGAGAAAGAGTTATTTTTCTAGGATTTCTTGAAATAATAAACATTATTTCTTTTTTTTCTAATTTAAGAGTATCAACCCAGATATAACATATTTTTTTTTCTAAACTTCCTATATTTATTTTAAAAAAATCTTTTTCTTCTAAATCTTGAGTATACCCTTCCATTAACTGTTTATCACTTAAAATATATACAGTTCCTATTTCTTCAAAATATCCTTCGTAGCTAAAGGTTTTATCCTGTGAATTAACTCCTAGAATTAAAAACAAACTAAAAATTAATCCTACAATTAAACCAAATACTAAACCTCTCTTTTCCATAATTATTAGAGTGTTTTGTTTTTTATAAAACTAATGGATAAGCCCGAACTGGGATTCGAACCCAGGACCTCTACATTACCAAAGCAGGAATTAAACAATCTACCCTTAGAAAAATAGTTATTTTTTATGTGTAAAATTAAGAAATGAATAATCATCTGATTGTTTGGTTCTTAGCAATTTCCCAAAGAGAATTAAAATATTTTCTATAACTCTCAGCAACAGATTTACTTTCTATTAGTATTATAAAAACTTTCTCATCAAAAACATTAATAGAGACTATATCTCCAAAAATCATAGTTGAAGAAGGTGTTAGTTCCTTCACATATCTTACTTCAAAATTCTTTAGTTTTGTAAAAAGTTTACCTTTTAAATCTTCTCCAGTGATTATACGGCCCTTAATCTTTTCTTTTTTTGTCTCTTTTGCTATCTGGGGCATCTCAAATTTTAATACATCATAACTTTTACCAGTTCCACCATAAACACAAAGATCTTTTATCTTTGATTCAAAAAGCATTCTTATAATTGTTCTTAATCCTTCTTTTCCTTCTAAAATTCTAACAACAGAAGATTCTTTCTTAAAACATTCTAATTTTAACAGATTAGGTAATATTGACTTAATTAAGTTTTCTTTCTTCTGCACTTGATTTAATAGATTTTTAGGAGAGGTCGCTCGAAATAATTTCTTATTTTTTTCTAATATATGGCTAGCCAACCCTTTATTTACTAAATTACTTAATACATTATAGGTATGAGTTCTATCCATATTAAGTAGTTTTGCAAGTTCTCCCCCACTAATCGGGCTATTTTTTAATAAAGATAAATATACCTCTGACTCTTTATGGCTTAGACCAATTTCTTTTAATTGTTCTTTTAGTTCTTCCATAATTTTACGAATTATTCTTTATTTATAAAGTTGTTGTTTTTAGTTACAACAAAGTAATATAAACAATTCTTTTACCCAAATTTATACAATGAAATCACAAGAAGTAGCTTTAGCTTGTCTTCCCTGGAAGATCTCGGGGAACAGAAGTCCTTCATTAGAAGAAAAGAGCATAAACCCCGATAGTGCTTTAGGAGTTGAGCATGTAGGTTTGCTTTATTTAAGGACTTTGCTAGAAAATGAGGACATTAGAACAAGAGCTCATGACTTTAGTTTTGATGCATTCCATGGAGAAAGAAGTACTCTTACTGAATATACTGATGAAATATTAAGAAAAGATCCATCTATTGTTGGTTTTAGCCCTTATTTTACATCAGTTATTGATACTTTTGATGTAGCAAGACAAATCAAAAAAAGATCTCCAAAAACAAAGATTATTCTAGGAGGATCACATGCCTCACATACTGCAAGAGAAATTCTTGAGGATCACCAGTCTATAGATGCTATCTTTTTGGGCGAGTCATTTGAGACAATAGTCCCAGGAACCAAGGCATTGTTAACAGATTCCCAATTAAAAGGAATTCAAGGAATAATGTTTAGACATGGTGAAAAGATTATTGATAATGGGTGGGGGTCAAAAGTTCCTTTAGATAAACTTCCCACTCCAGAGCGTTCTCGAAATTTATACAAATCAACAAAAACTGCGAGTATAATGCCTTCTGTAGGATGTATTGCAGCATGTAGTTATTGTTCATGTGAGGCATTGAGAGATCATTCTTGGAGAACTCGTTCACCAGATAATATTGAAAGAGAGATTGAATCTCTCAAAAGAGATTTTGAAATTGATACTATTGAAACACATTGTGATGATGCATTTGGTTTGGCAAGACAAGCTATTCAAACTTATACAAATTTAGCTCAAACATTAATTAAAAATAATACTGGAATTAGATGGAGATCTGTTTTGCGCGCTACAGATTTTGGGAATAAAGGCAGGTTAGTTAATGAAAATTTTTGGAAGTTATTAAGAGAATCTGGTTTAGAAAGAGTTTATATTGGTTTTGAGGGAGGAACAGATGAGCGTCTGAGAAGTTTACGAAAACCAGCGAGTGTAGATCATAATAAAAGGGCATTTAATTTTTTAACGAATTTAGGAATTGCAGTTCAATATGGTTTTATTATGTTTTTCCCTGATTCAACTCCTGAAGAGATTCGGCAAAATCATGATTTTCTTTATGATTTAAGAAATACATCTTTTCATAACTATAGTTCAAGTTTAATACTTTTACCTGGATCAGATTATTTTGAAAAATACAATCTTGAAGGAAAGTTAACAAGGCCACTCTATGGGCCCCAACCTTATGTGTTCTCAAACTCACAAGTTGCTGATATTCACAAAGGTTATAATAGATTTGCTATGGAACAACAACTAATAGATATGCTTTGTAATGATCTAGGATACTCTATTACAAGGGGTTGTACTAGAACTTTTCATCAAGGTAGAAATCTAAATGTTAAAGAGGAGTTCTTAGAAGAAAGAGCAAGAGATTTGCATAAGGTGGGAAGAAAGGCACTAGAACAGCCAAATGAGACTTTTAACATTCTTTCTGAATTTAATCAACATTGGCAAACTAAATATGGAGATTACATAAATAAAAATGCAACAACTATTTAGATATCAAAATGATTTAGGGCTATTTCCAACGATTGGAAAAAAGAATAGATTAGAAAGAGATCTTCAAAGCATTTTCTTCCATACATTCGTACTAGAATATTTATTGGATTATCATTCTGAAAAAGGGGCAAATGCAATTCAGAAAGGTCTTGATGCTCTTATTTCCCATGCCATAAATGAAGAAGGAACTTATCTGTGGCAATGGCTTAAGAATCCTCCCGAAAAAGGAGACTATCGCCCACCAGATACTGATGACACTATGAGAGCAAGATTAGTTATTGAAAAGGGACTATCTAAGGGATTTATTGTTCCAAATGAGTTTAAAAAATTTGATTATGAGGCATTTCTTAATCCATTAATGACTGAAGATGGGTCAATTAGAACATATATTCGAGATCGTCATTCTGAAAGTTGTCCTATTGTGAATACTAACATTCTCTATGTCTTGACATCTATCGAAGGGCATGATCAAATTAGGACTAGAATTAAGGAATCTCTTGAACAAACAGCAGAGTCTGTTTCTTTTGATCCTGATGTTTTTTCAGAACAAAGTAAATATTTTATCTCTCCATTATTTCCAACGTATGTACTTTCAAAGGTAATAAAAGCAGAGTCAGATTTCTTTTCTACAGATGAAAAAGAAAAAATTGTTAGATATTGTGCAAAAATTAGTCCAAGAAACATTCTTGAAAAAGCATGGAAATCTAGTATTTTAAGAAACTGCGGACAACAAAGGAGTTTATTGACAGAGATAAGTTATGATAATATTCCAATATTTCAAGCAAAAAGTTTAGGAGAAGTTTACGGTTCTCCCTCTGCAACAGCAATATTTTGTCTTGAAGCTAAATTTAATTGAATCCCCTCCAAAAAATTATTTTTACAGAGATGTTATTAGTTGGATAGCCCTATTATTAGCATTTTTAGGAGGAATTTTTATAGGAACTGGGATGTTAGGAATTATTTTTAATTATTATGGAGAACAGCTAAGAACTAAACGATCAGTTGATTGTTTAATAAATAAAAAAGCCTGAAGGGAGATTCAAACTCCCGACCTCATGCTTACCATGCATGCGCTCTATCAACTGAGCTATTCAGGCAAATATGTATTGACATTTCTTTGCTACATTACCAATGTAGCGCTCTACCAGGACTGAGCTATTCGAGCGTAGATTTCATATACACTATTAATAATCTAATAACAATCCTATAAAAATATAATTGAAGTTTAGTTAATATTATTCCTCAGGCAGCCATTCCATTTTAACTACATATCCTGCCATAGTCCCACTATTTCCTACTAATTTATCAATCCAGTTACCATATAATCCTACAAATTCTTGGACATTTTCTGGATTATTTAATTTTATATTTTCGTTTGAAATAATAAAAAAAGCTCCAATTAATAAAAACATTACAAAAAACATCAATACTTTCATTTTTAATCAACCTTAGGTTTTCAAATCTTTTTCAATATTTTTTAAAAATGTTTTATTTGTTGATGTCCAATCCATTTTAATAGCATATCCAGTTACAGATTTTAAATTTTCAAAACCATTTGCTAACCATCCTGTATAAACACCAACAGCTTTTAAAACCCCCTCAGAATTTGTAAAATCTAATTCATTTTTAGTATTTACATAAGTCATAGTTAAATACAAGAACAATGCTGCACTGATTAAAATTATTATAAAAATTCTATGTTTTAGATGATTCATTCTTATGGCAATTATCCCTAAGACTATTAATATAACCATTACTGCCCATGTTATCATTTTATTTTACCTTTTAATATTTTAATTTTTCTTAAACCTATATTTATAGAGTATTTGTAGTTTAAAAATACTTATGGTTATTTTTGAGTAACACCATCTTGTTTATAAACATACTTAAAGCCTTCAATCACTAAAAAACCAGCTAAACTTAATCCAATTATAAATAACCAATCATTTATTCCAAGGGTTGTAAAATAAAACAAGCTATTTAAGCTAGTATAAAGAACAAGCAAATGTAAGCCTATTGAAAATAAAACTGCATAAATCAAATATTTATTCCATTCAGACTTAAAAATGGGTTTATTAGACTTGCAATTAAAAACTAAAAACATCTGGTACATAACTGAGGTTGTAACAACCATTGTTCTTGCTTTATCAATATTATTTATATTCATAAAAAAGGCAATTGCAATAATAACAATACCTACAATTCCTGCCATTGTAATAAATCCTTTTATTCCTTCTAAAACTCCTTTTTTATTAGGTTTTCTTTTCATAACATCTTTTTCTATTGGTTCAGAACTTAGCGCAAGTGCTGGAAGACTATCTGTAACAAGATTAATCCATAAAATCTGGATAGGTAGTAAGGGTAATAAATTAGGATCTCTAAAAATTAGCATTACTAATAATACAAAAAATACTTCATAAAAATTTGCTGAAAGCAGATATTTTACAAACTTTTTGACATTATCATAAATCCTTCTTCCCTCTTTTACTCCTTCTACTATTGATGCAAAATTATCATCTACAAGTATAATATCTGAAGAGTTTCTTGCAACATCTGTTCCTCTAATACCCATAGAGATTCCTATATCTGCCCTTTTTAGTGCTAATGCGTCATTAACACCGTCTCCAGTCATTGCAACAACTTCATCTTTTTGTTTTAATATATTAATAATCCTAAGTTTGTCTTCTGGAGAAATCCTTGAAAAAACACTTATTTTATTAATTTCATTAAACAATTCTCTATCGCTCATTTTGTTAAGTTCTATAGAATCTACAGACTTTCCTTTTAGCCCTATTTCTTTTGCAACAGCTTCTGCAGTTAGCCTAGAATCTCCAGTTATCATTATTACCCGAATACCTGCTTCATTGCAAGATTTAATAGCAGACCTTACTTCAGGCCTTGGAGGATCTATCATCCCTTGGAATCCTACAAAAGTTAATTCATTTTCAGCTATTTCCTGAGTTATTTTATCTTTCAGGAGAGTTGGAAGTTCCTTATATGCAAATCCCAGAACTCTAAGGCCTTTTTTTGCCATATCTTCATAAGTTTTTGTGAGCCTTTTTTTATCAGCTTCACAAAGTCTTACTTTTTTTCCGTTTAATAATTCATAATCACATTTCTCAATAACTCTTTCAGGAGCTCCTTTTACATAAGAAAATAACTTTTTTTCATTTGTTCGAATTATTGACATCATTTTTCTCTCACTACTAAATGAGAACTCTTTTACCCTAGGTTCTTTTTTTTCTAATTCTTTTTTATTGAGAAAATTATTTTCTGCAGAAACCAATAAAGCAATTTCTGTTGGATCTCCAATAAAATATTTGCTTCCATTTTCATCTTTTTCTAGAGTTGCCTTATTGCAAAGAACACCAATTTTGAATAATAAATTTTTTTCTTTTTTTGGGTTTGTTTCTCCATTTGTATAAATGCTTGAAACTTTCATTTTTTCTTCTGTTAATGTCCCGGTTTTATCAGTGCAGATTACTGTTGTTCTTCCCAGAGTTTCTGATGCTGGAAGTTTTCTAATAAGTACATTTTTCTTTATCATTCTACGTGTTGCAAAGGCTAGTCCAAGTGAGATTACTGCTGGTAAACCCTCTGGTATTGCACTAACTGCAAGGCTCACTGCTACGAGAAATGATTGCAATAGTTCTACACCTTCTAAAGTTAACAAACCTACAACCAGTGCTGATAAAATTAGAATAAAAACTCCTACTTTTTTTGCAAAATTATCTAGTTTATCTTTAAAGGGATTTTTTTCAGGTTTTACTTTTTGAACTAGTTCAGAAATTCTTCCTATTTCAGTATTCATACCAGTATCTACAACTATTGCTATTCCGCTTCCATTTACTACTTCGGTTCCTTGATAAATCATATTTAATCTATCTGCTAAAGGAAGGTTTGCATTCAATCTTCTATCTAATTTTCCTTCTGGAACACTTTCACCTGTTAGAGAAGCTTCATTAATTTTTAGTCCGTTAGATTCTATAATCCTTGCATCAGCTACTATTTTATCACCTTCCTCTAAAATTAGTATATCTCCTGGAACTATTTTTTCAGAATTTAATTTAATAACTTTGCCATTTCTTAAAACTGTGGTTATAGGCACCATCATTTTTTTTAAATCTTCGATTGCCTTTTCTGCTTTATATTCTTGAAAAAATCCAAGTCCTGCATTTAAAATTATAATTGTAAAAATAACTAATGCATCCATCTGAGAGTGCATTATAAAAGAAATTATTGCAGCAATTATTAAAATAATTATTAAAAAAGATTTAAATTGGTCTAGAAAAACTTTGAGTGCATTAAAGCTTGTTTTCTTTTTTATTTTATTTTCCCCATATTTTTTCAATCTTTCTTCAGCAAGTTGTTTGGTCAGTCCTTCTTTACTAGAACCAATTTTTTCAATAACCTCTTTTGCAGATAATGCATGCCAATCCATATTTAAAAATAGAATTAAGGATATAAAAATATATTCATTAAAGGGTGTTGTCCAGAATAGATTGATTTGACTCTTTTGTTATTGAATTTATATTTCTTCCACCCTAATTAATGGGGTGGAAAAATCAAATTCTTAAGGGGAATCAATACCTCAAAAATTTTAATTAGAACTCTGGACAACATCCATTAAAAGGTAATATTGAGAATTATGTAAGAAAACAAATTATTATTTTACTTTCTTTTTTTCTTCAGGTTTTTCTTCAGGTTTTTCTTCAGGTTTTTCTTCAGGTATTTTTTGCTCTTCTTTTTTTTCAACTTTTAATTTTTTCTCTCTTTTCACCCAATTAGTTTTTTTTGGATCTCTTTTCAAATCCATATTTCTTTTACATTTACTAGAACAAAAATGAATAGATTTACCATCAAAGGTAAAAATAGTTAATCCTCTTGGATCTTTATAATTTTTTTTGCAAAATGAACATAAGGGCATTTTAAGAAACCGCCTTTTCAAGTTTTTCAATACGAGGTTGTGTAAAAACTAAACTTAATAAAGCAAGTCCTAGATCTGAAAAAGAGGATTCGGGTTTTCCATTACCATTCATTGGAAGAGGAAAAGCACCATAACTCACACTTCTAGCCTCAAAAGAACCGCCCCTTACTGGAGGAACATAAGGTTTTCTTCTTCCTTGAGGAGTCTTATTAAAACCTTTGTAACTTTGATTTGACATTTTAGAAAGCACCTCTTGCAACCTTAGATTTTATTCTTCGAGCTTCAATTTGTGTTTCTCTAAGCATTAAAATATCTCTTTTTCTTACAGGGCCTTTTACATTTCTTCTCATAACCTTTCCTTTGTCAAATCCTTGTAAAATTCTGCATTTAACCTGTGTTACCTCTCCTTTAGCACCTGTTCTTCCAACGATTCCTTCAACAATTGCTGGAACTGCTGTTTCTGTTAATAAAGCCTCAGCTCCTTTAGCTCCGCTTCCTTTTCCATCTTTAGTTTTCTGAGTTTTACTTCCCATTTTAACTATATCAAAAAATAAACAAATAAATTAGATTGTTTATTCTTTATCTTCTGTTTTATTTTGTTTTAGAAAACCTTCTAAATCTTTTTCAGCATCTCCTGCCTCAACAATACAAACAGATGCACATCCTACATTCAAACCCACAGCAATTCCTAATTTATCTTTTTTGTCTGCTTCCATACAAGGAATGTTTTTATCTTTACATAAAATTGGTATGTATTGAACAATTTCTTTTGGATCCACATCTAAACCATAAGCTACTAATTTTGCAGTTCCTCTTTCGATTGCTTTAATAACTTCGTTGGTTCCCTTTTCAACTTTTCCGGTTTTTCTAGCTTTTTCTATTAATTCATATATAGAAACCATTTTTAACCTCCTATCATTGGTTCTAAAATAATCACAAAATTTGAGTTTATAAAACTTACTTTTTTTAATTTTATGGAAAAATTCTAAAAAATTATCTCTCGAGGGTAAAAATTAAAATCAGAAACCCCAAAAAATAAAACCATCTTTATTATAAGACTTAATACAATCATGAAGAGCTTCTATAATTAACAATTCTAGAAAACTTTTCTGCATCAAGACAAGCACTACCTACTAATCCTCCATTCACCCCTTGAATCCCCATTATTCCTCTAACATTCTCAGGATCCATGCTTCCTCCATAAAGAACTCTTAACTGTTCTGGATCAGGATGACCTGCAACTTTAGCAAAACCTCTAATTTGTGTGTGTACTTGTTCAATTTCATCATGAGTTGGAATTGGTTTGCCACCACCAATTGCCCATCTTGGTTCATATGCAATTATTAAATTATCTGCTAAATCAACAAGGCTTTGACCTTTTAATGCAAGCCTCATCTGGAGTTCTAAAACCTCAGCAGTAGCACCAATATCCTTTTGGTTTTCATTCTCACCTATGCAATAGGTAACCCTTAAATCATGGTTAAATGCGTTTTGGATTTGTTGATTAAATAAAGAATTAATAGCATAAGAACTATAATTATCTCCTTTTACTGCATTATCTATTAAATCCTCATATTCTCCCCTTACTTCAGAATGCCCTACTAAAACATCTGTTACTCCAAGTTGTCTTAACCATACTGGAGAAATTTCAGAAGTATGAGCTCCACTAACATGTCTACTTACACCTTGAGAACCAAGTTTCCATGCTTTTGCATCATAAAGCTGTTGATAATATTCTAAAAAACTTAAATGTGTAAAAGGAGCAAATAATATTATTTCTTTTTCTTGGTCTTCTATGGCTCCCTTATCATTATAATCCTCAAGGAGGTCCAATAATGGATTCATAATACTATGGAGGCCTTCTTCCTCAGAAACAGGATTCATTTTTAAATTTGCTCCAAAAATTTCTTTTGTCATTTAAAGAATAAGATAAAAGATTTTTTAAATATTAAGGTATTAAAAAACAACTTTCAAAAAATCATTTCCATTTGACAATTACATCATCAGTTCTTTCTCTAGGCTTAATATCGATTTTATCAATTTCATCTCCTTTAACAAAGAGACCTTTTTCAAACATTATTTCTCCTAAATATCCAATCATTCCCGCGTTATCTACAAGAAGAGAATTTTCAGGAACAAAAAACTTACAGTTTCTTTCTTCACACATAATTTTACACATTTCTTGTAATCTTTTATTACATCCTACTCCTCCCCCTAATAACAATTCTTTTTTTCCAGTATGGGCAATTGCACGCTCACTAGCCTCGACCAACATTGCAAAAGCAGTTTCTTGTAGTGAGAATGCAAGATCTTCTTTTTTTATTCCTTTTTCATATTTTTGTTTTAAATTTGTTAATATTCCAGAAAAAGCAACATCCATTCCTTTTATAGTATAAGGGAGTTCTATGTATTTTCCTTTTTCTGCTAGTTCTTGTATCTTTGGTCCTCCTGGAAAACCAATTCCTATAGACCTTGCAAAATTATCAATAAAATTTCCAATTCCAATATCGAGGGTTTCTCCAAATACCCTATATTTTCCAGCAGCATATGCAATTATTTGTGTATTTGCTCCTGATGCATAAAGTAATACGGGATCTTTAGCTCCGGTTAATCTTCCAATCTCAAGATGTGCAACACAATGATTAACTCCGATTAAACTCACCTTAAGTTCTTTTGTTTTTCTTTTTGCAAATTTCATTCCCTCTGCTAAACAAGGAGGAAGGCCTGGTGCTTGAGAAATAGCAATTGCATTAATTTTATCTTTAGTGATTCCTGCTTCTTCTAAAGCTTTTTCATAAACTTCTTCAGCAACATCATTATGATGTTTTGCAGCATCCATAGGAACAATACCTCCGGTCTTAGTAGTATAGCTGTCCTTACAATTTGCTAAAATTTTTCCCTTATTAACTACACTAACTCCAAAAGTATGTGCTGTGGTTTCAATACCTAATATCATGATTATGAAATCAAATAAACATTTATAAAAATATTCTTTTTGAAGAAATGCTTGTTAAAATTGAGTTTTAGTTTTAATAAAACGGTTTTCTAAATTATTTAAATATCTTAACTAAACATCTTAGCAGATTTTTCTGCAGCTATTTGATTAATATAATTTAAAGCGTTTGAAAGTTTTGCTCCCCCTACTACTCCTACAGCTTCCCCTGGTTTTGTTGATGAATAGACAACTATCCCAATTAATTCTCCATTGCCATTAGCAACAACTCCTCCGCTTTGTCCTTCTTTTCCCCTTGCATCAGTTTTAAATAAGTCTTTAACAACATTTCCATCACCTTGTCCCCAGGTAGTGCTTGGATTTGTAATCATACCAATAGTATTATATTTTTGACCATCTCTAAATCCTAAAATTCTTACTTCATCTCCTCTTTTTAATTTACAGTCTTGATCAACTTTAACTTTTATTGGATGAAGACAAGCAGATATTTTTGATGCTTTTAAAATTGCAATATCTGTACCTTTACTACGCCAAACATTTTCTTTAGTAACCTTATATGATTTTCCATTTTGGGTCATAATTTTAGCCCCTGTATCATTCTCTCTCATTCTTTCTATAACATGAGAAGCAGTTATTACATAACCATTTGTTGTTATCATAAACCCAGAACCCCTATTAATTTTTTTATCTCCTTCAACAATAACTTCAACCAAATTATTACTAATCTCTCTTAGGGATTCTTGAGGACTTAATCCTCTTGCTTTGTTTGCAACATTAGCAAAAGCATTTAATGCAGCAATAGAATAAGCTTCTTTCTCTGAAATCATATTTTTACCCAAAACTCTTCTGCTTATGTGATTTCCTGTGAATCCAGTTAAAAATGCTGTAAGGCCTTGAGCCATTTCTGGAAGCATGTAGGCTTGAGGCAGATAATCTCCAACTTTATCACCTAATTCAATACCCCCATAAGTTGCTAAAGCAGTTGCAGTAAGTGTTCCTGTTGCTTTTAATAAAGTAGTTAGTCCTGACATGGTAATTTTATGATTTATATTTTGTTTATAAATTTATCTATTTGTAACTACTTTTAAAAGACAGAAACAATTAAAACCCTCCACAAATCAAAAATATAAAAAAATTATGTAAAAAATAAAACTTATAAAAATATTAAAAAGAAAAAGAAAAAATATAGCCCAGATTAAAAAAGTAAATTTACTTTTTTTTCTTTTTTACTGGCTTTTTTTTAGCTGGTGTTTTTTTAGCTGGCTTTTTCTTAGCTGCTTTTTTCTTTCTACCACCTCTAGCCATCTTTGCTTCACAAACATTTCCTTTTCCATCAACGTAGTAAAGATAACCAGACTTTCTTTCAACAACATTCTTTGCAATAACTTTTCCCATTTTTTTTTGAACCTCCTTTTTTATATTTAAATTTATGATATCCTAAGATAAATAAAGTATTTAAAGATTTCTATATCGTCGATAAAATTCATTAAAATAAGGAGTATTGGAGGGTATTTCTAGAAGTTTGTCGAAATTTTTTTGAGGTCTTATAAAAAATTTACGGTTTCTAACAACTTTTATATCAACAATATTTTTTTTGTTAAACCAAATTGCGATAAATGGAACACAAAAAAATGAATGAATTGCTTCTTTTGAGGATTTTGAAAAAATAAAAAGTAAGGGTTTACTATTTTTTTTAAACATTAAGCCGTGAACTTTTGAAAAAAAAGTTTTACATTCTTTAACTTCTAAATTAAATTCTTTTCCTTTGTATTTAAAATTAAATTTCATTTTATTATTTATTAATAATATCTCTCAAGACTTTCTTTTCTCTTTTTTAAATTAATATATTTTTGATACTCTATTTCTACGTTTTTTTCACAAACATAATCATGATATTTAAAACCCCCGCCAAAACTTTTTGGAACATGCATAAGTTCATGAATCAATGTTCTTATTTTATCTTCTTCTTTTAAGTTATCAAATCTTTTTGAAATAACTTCTATTACATAAAATCCTTTTCTACCAAGTGCAATTTGCATAGCTTTTCCTAATGCATGACATCTTGCAATTGTACCCCGACTAGAACTTCCATGACTACGAATACAAATTACAGAATCTAACCTAACATGTGGGAATAATAAAATTGCTATTTCATTAGTAATCTTTTGCAACTCGGGTGCTAATTCATATTTAATTCCCATATCTAAATTTCACTCACCTATTTCAATTATCTTATTTCTACTCTTTAACCCTTTAATAATCTTTATATCCTTAACACTATATTCATCTTTAAAATATTTCTTTAATAATTTCAGTAATTCAAGGTTTGCTTTATTATCTTTAGCAGGCTTTTTTAAAAAAACTTTATAATTTTTTTCAGAAATCTTTTCGATTTTTTGTTTTTCTGAATTTGGTTTAACTTTAATATTAATTA
>CAZJPU010000025.1:0-13413 GCA_964548105.1 Candidatus Woesearchaeota archaeon
ATTATTATCTTTAATTACAAATTGTGTTATTGATATCTCTGCTATAGTTAAGACTATAATTGCTAAAATTAGTATTATTCCAATGATTTTTATTTTTTGTTTTTCCATTTTATTGTTACTACTAAACAGAAATAAACCTATATATAATTATGTCGTAAGTTTTACTACGAAAAGTAAAAAGACTTAAAAACTATTAAATACTCTTTATAGAATGAAAAACGAACTAAGAGATTTTGGATTAACAGATAATGAAATAAAGATTTATCTAGTTTTACTCAAGTTAGGGGATGCTAATCCTTCAGAAATAGCTGAAAAAACAGGATTTTCTAGACCTTATGTTTATGATGTATTAGAGAGATTACTAGAAAAACAAATAGTATCAGTAGTTCATGAGAAAAATAAAAAGAAATATTCAGCAATTGAACCATCATATCTTGTTGAACTTGCAAAACAAAAAGTAGATAATATTGAGAAAATCCTCCCAGAATTAATAAGTCTTAAAGGGACAAGCAAAGAAGAAATAAAAGTTGAAACACATAAAGGAAAATATGTTTTTAAGACACTTTTAAATGATATTATTAATAGAGGTAAAAAAAATGAAGAAGTACTTTTGTATGGGATTGAAGAAGAGACATTAGAAGACCTTGGAGAGTTTATGCCAATATATTTTGATACATATTTTGCTAGACTAAAAAGCTTAGGAATTAAAGAAAGAGTTATTACTAAAGTTGGAGGTAAAATCATTGCACCTACTCAAACTACAAAGTATAAGTTTTTGCCTGAAAAGACTATTGGTAATACTGCATTTGGAGTATATGAGAACAAAGTTTTTATTTTTCTATGGGGAGATCCAAATTACTTGATATCTATAGAAAGTAAAAGAGTTGCAGATTCTTATCGGGGTCAATTTGAGATATTATGGAAGGCTGCTAAAGATTAATACTTTGCAACATTCCATAAGATTTTAAAGAAATTCATATTACTTTTTGCAGTATCTTCACTTTTTATCATAAATCCAAAAGGCAATTCTGTCCAAACAATGGTAACTACCTTATTTCCATAGATTACTATTGTTGATGGAAAATCATAACTTTCAGGAAGAAACTTCATTTTTAATAATTTTAAAGATTCGTTTCTCTTTTTTTTCCTTACTTTCTCATTATAGATCATTTTAACATTTATTTTTAATTTTGATCTTTCTTTATTCCAATATTTCTGGTAAGCTGGAAACATATCTGCAAATTTACTTTGAGCTCCATAAGCAAATAAATCTTTTTTTTCTTTTAAAACATCTTCAAAAATTGATTTTATGCCTTTCTTACCTTTAAAGATGATTGCTTCTTCTTTTAATTTATTAGAATTATATCTTTCTTTTAGTTCCCCCATAATTGAATTTAATTTCTCTTGTTTTTCAGTTATAATTTCTTGTAATCTTTCTGGATTAATTGGCTCAAAGACTTTTCTATTAGCTGAAACAACATAAGTTACTAGTCCTTTTTCAATAAGTCTTTCTAAGGCATCATATACATTTGTTCTATTGACCTCAGATTTATTTGTTATTTCTCCAGCTAATGCTGATCCTAGTTCAAGTAATGAAAGATATACTTTTACTTCAGTGTTACTTAAGCCTATTTCTTGTAATATTTCTTTGTCCATAGCAACATTAGGGGATTGTATTTTATAAATGTTGTTATTAGAGTTACAACAAAAACTTATATATGCTTTTTTGGAAAAAAATTTATGGTAATCAAGAAAAAGACAATTATAATATTAGTATTATTGGTATTTTTAGTCTTAACTATAAATCTTATACTGATTATTAATTCAAATATTACAGGTAAAAGTATAACTCATGAGAGTTATAAAATCGGAGTTATTCTTCCTATGAGTGGACATTTTGCTTTTTATGGAGAAAAATCATTACAAGGGGCAAAATTAGCAATTGAAAATTATGATAATATTGAACTTATAATAGAAGATGATGAAGGAGATCCAAGTAGAGCGGCAAGTGCTGCTCATAAACTAATTAATGTTGATGATGTTGATGCAATTATAACAATTAGGTCAAGTATAAGTTCTGCTATTGCTCCAATTGCAGAAAAAAATAAGGTTGTAATGCTATATCCTTCAACTATTAATGCTCCTGCTGAAGGAAATTCGTATGTTTATAAAAATTTTATTAATATAGAGAAAGATTGCAGTGAACTAGCTAAAGTTTTAAAAAATAAAAAAGGAGCTTTAATTGGACATAATCTTGATGCAACACATACTTGTATTAAAGGTTTTAAAGATCAAGGAGTTAATCTCCAATCAGAATTTTTTAATAAAGGGGATAATGATTTTAGGACATCTTTATTAAAAATAAAGGAAAATAATCCTGACTTCATTGTTATAAGGGGTGATAAAAAGATTTTGCCAACAATACTAAGACAAATGAAAGAACTTGATATAAATCAAGTACAACTAGTCTGCCCTCAATCTGGATTATGCAATGATAAAAAGACTATTCTAGAATTTGAAGAATACTTTGAAAATGCTTTAGGATCTTCAATTTATGAAGGGATTGAAGAAAATGGTTTTGAAGATCCAATAGATATGACTTTTGCAATGTATGAAAATATTGACATACTTTCAAAGCTTCTAAATGATTGTAAGGGAAATAATGAATGTATGATTAAAGAGCTTCAAACTAAAAAGTTTCAAGGATTAGATGGAGAAATTGTATTTAATGATAAAGGGGTCTCTCAAAGATCTACAACATTAATGAAATTTGAAAATGGGGAATGGGAGATATATTAATTATCTAATGCTACAATATTACCATTATCTATTTTAATAAAACTAATCTCTTTGGTAACTCCGCCATCTTCAGTGAATGTAAGATAACCTGATGCTCCATCATAATATTCAACAGTTTTCAGATATTCTTTTAATATTTCTGGATTAGTTGAATCAGTCTCTTCTATTGCTTTTGCAATTAACTTCACTATATCATAACCATTATCTGCTCCAAAATCAGGAACTTGATTATATTCTTTTTTAAACTTTTCAATAAAATCTGTGGTTGGACTTACTTGAGAGGTTGCTATTGTTCCTTCTAAAGCTCCATTAGCATTTTCAATTCTGGTTGTATCAACTAATTCTGCATAAATAGGAATATTTACATCAGCCTGTTTTAATTGTTTTGAAATAATATCTTGGTAAATATACTGGATAAATATTGCATCAGGTTTAGCTTCTTTAACTTTTAATATTTCTGTTTTAAAATCCTTTTGTTCAGCAGAAGGAAGTTCGTAAACTACTACTTCCCCTCCAGATTCAATAAAACTCTCCTTAACAGATCTTGCTTGAACAATCTCCCATGCTTGTTGTGATCCAATTATTGCAAGTTTTCTATGCCCATTATTATAAATCTTCTTTCCTAATAATCTACTTACATCTTCATCAGCCATCCAAATATTAAATATATAATCACATTCTTGTTCAAACTCTTTTATACCAATAGCTGGAGCAATCATTAACACATTGTTATTACAAGCAATTGGTGCAACTGCAAGAGCTGAACCTGACCAAGTTGTTCCAATAATAATCTCTACGCCATTATTATTTAATTGATAGAAAGATGAAACTGCAGTTTTTTTATCATCATTTGGCGTATCTTGGTAATTTATCTTTATTTTTTTACCATTTATCCCCTCTGCATTATTAATTTCTTTTACTGCTAAATCAACACCTTGCTTTGTGGTAATTCCTTCGTTTGCTCCTACTCCAGATAATATTCCTATAAAACCAATTTCAATTATTTCTTCTCCTTGTTTAGGAATAAATACAAAAATATTAACAATAATTATGGCAACAATTAAGACTGTTAACCCAACCAACATATTTTTATTCTTCATATATCCAAAATAGAACCAAACTTTTTAAATCTACTCACCTAAATAAGCCTCTAGAACTTGTTTATTGTTTTTTATTTGTTTAGGAGTTCCTTGTGCAATTACTTTACCTTCATCCATTACAATAACATGGTCTGCTATTCCCAAGGTAAAATTCATATCATGTTCAATTAACAATATTGTTTCTCCTTGTTTTTTTAATTCCTTTAGAAGATTCATAATATCTTTTCTTAATCTAGGATTAACTCCTGCAACAGGTTCATCTAACATTAATAATTCATGAGATTTAAGAATAGCTCTTGCAATTTCAACTAATCTTTTCTGACCAAAACTTAAATCTCCTGCTTGTTTTTCCATAAACTTTTCTATTCCAACTAATTTAGCAATATTATCTACTTGTTTATAATCTTCTTTATCAAAATTATAACCTATTAAATTTTTCCAAAATTTAGTGTCTTTATTACTTATTGCCAATAATAAGTTTTCCTTAACTGTTAAATTATCAAATAATCTTGATTGTTGGAATAATCTTGAAATTCCTAAATTTGATATTTGATTTACTTGTTTATTTGTTATATTTGTCTTATTAAAAACAATTTTTCCAGAATCAGCCTTTAAGATTCCTGAAATTAAATTAAATATTGTTGTTTTCCCACTGCCATTAGGACCAATTAAGGCTGTAATCTTATTTTTTTTAATGTCAAAACTAGTTTTATCTACTGCTTTTATTCCTCCAAAATGTTTTTTTAAATTAGTTATTTTTAGCATTTTATTTTATATTTGAGTATTTTTCTAATTCTTTTATTATTAATGGGATTTCATTAATAGATTCTTTAACAGTTTTAATCTCAATATCATCACCATAATAATTTATCCCGTTTCTTAATTTTCTATATCTATCAAACTTATTTGAAATAGATTCTTCCTTTAAAATCTCTCTTAAAAAATAAGTCATTGATTCATGGTTTAAGAATTTATATCCTTTAATAAAACCTAATGCTTCGACATACTCTCTTAATCCTTCGTATAACTCTCGAAAAATTGTTTTTAGAGTATTTTCTTTAATGGTTATTTCAATTGCAGTTTCTATTGCTTGTTTAGAAGATTTAACTAAACTTTTTGCTCTTATAGTATTCACTGGGACTTTTTTTACACTTCCTTGTTTTAAACAATATTTAAAATCCATTATAAAACTTCTAACTCTCCTGATAAAACAATTCCATTACAGATACTGTTAACTAATCCAGAATTTTTATCCTTTAAATTTTCCCATGCTTTCTTAGTGAATTTATGAATATTAAGTTTTCTATTAAGGATTTTTTCATAGTTTTCTATTTTTAATTCTTTATTGATATCAGAGATTAGACAAATATCAATATCACTATCTAAATCATCCATTGCTTGAGAATAACTACCAAATAAAACAATTATCGGAAAGTCATATTCTTTTTCAAGTTCTTTAATAAGGCCTGATTTTCTTAATTTTTCTAGATTATAATATGCCTTTAGATTTAGTGTTTCTCTAGAAAGAACTAATTTATATGAGGGGTAGAGATCATCTTTTTCTAAGACTAATAAATCTCTTTTTACAAATATATTAAGATATTTTCTTATTGTTGTGTGGTTTATTTTTAATATTCTGGCTAATTCCCTAATATGAAATCCCTTTTTTGGATCTTCAAAAAAAGAACTAAGGATGTTTATTTTTGTTTCCATATGTAAGTATATATTTCCAGATGTTTATAAATGTTTCCATCACTCTAACTTTACTTTTCCATAAAATCCTTTTGGTTTAAAGATTAATATTAATAATAATATTAAAGCATACAAGATTTGTCTTGCAGGACCTATTACTGAACTTGGAAATCCAACAAATCTTAGCATCTCGGGAATTAATAATAGGATAATTGTTGCAATCACGGTTCCTTTTAAGCTAGCGAGTCCTCCAACTATTACAATTAACAAGACAGGAATTAATTGCATTATTGTAAATGAAGAAGGATCAATAAAAGTTATATAATGAGCATATAAACTTCCTGAAATACCTGCAAAAAAGGCTGAGGCTCCTAATGCTATTGCTTTTATTTTAAAAGTATTTTTTCCAAGAGTTTTTGATGCAAGTTCATCATCCCTTACTGATTCAAGAACTTTTCCAAAAGGAGAGGTTGTTATTCTTTTGATAATTAAATATGAAACTAGTCCAATAACTATTGTTAATATTAAGAAACTTAGGTTGCTTGAAAATATAAATCCAAATAAACTAGGTTTTGGAATTCCTGGAAGTCCAAGAGGGCCCCTAGTAAGTGAAGTCCAATTTAGTAAAACTGCATAAACCACAAAAGAAAAACCCATTGTTGCTAAAGCTAAATAATCTCCTTTTAATTTGTGGGTTGGGACGGCTAATAAAAATCCAAAAATCATTGATACAATTCCTGCAAATAAAAGACAAATCCAAAAAGGCCAACCTGCAAGTGCGAGCAATGCACTTGTATATGCTCCAATTCCAAAAAAAGCAATATGTCCTAAATTAAGAAGTCCTGTAAATCCTATTGCAAGTTGAAGGCTTATAGCTAGAATAATATAAATTCCGATTAGTATTGCTAAGTGGATTAGGTATGCTTCTATCATTTTGAATATTCAACAAATTTTCCTCCTTTAATTGTTTTTATAACAAACTCCCTATCCAAACTTCCATCTTTATTAAACTTCATTTTTCCAGAAAGACCCTCATAGATTCCTAAATTAATAAAAAAATCTTTTATACAATCAGTGTCCTTTTCATTACATTCTTCTAAGGCTTTATCAATTAATAAAATTCCATCATAAGTAAATAAGGATGTAGCAGTAGGAATCTCATTGTATTTCTCTTCATATCTTTTTTCGAAATCTTTTTCCCCCTCAGAATCTTTTGCATTATTATAAGGGAAAGTGTAAATAAGTCCTTCTAGTGCTTTTCCTCCAGACTCAAGTACAGAAGGCGATTCTATCCCATAATATCCATAAAGTGGAATTGAATAATCAAGTTCTTTAAGTTGCTTTGCAAATAAACCAATCTGAATTTCTCCTTGATCTATAAAAATAGCATCAGGGTTATCTTTTTTAATTTTTAATATCACTGTCCTAAAATCCATTAGGTCCAAATCTGTGGGGTTTATTGAACTAATTTCTATTCCTTTCTCTTCCAATGATTCTGGCAGTCTCTTTGCATATTCCTGACCAAAATAATTAGTGCTATGGACTATTGCAACTTTTTTTAGATTTATTGATTTCATAAACTCAGCCATATAATCTGCTTCTGTTGAAATTTGTGTTGCAAAATTTAAAACACTAGAATATTCTTCAAAGACAGCATCATCTAATAATCCTGTTGAAAAAAGCAGGGCATTTTTTTTATCAGCCATTGGAGCAATTGCTCTTAAACCAGAAACACAACCAGGCCCAATTATAATTTTTATATTATCTAGGTTAAAGAATTTCTGAGCAATAGTTACTGTTTCTTTTGGATCACAAGCACTATCTTGATAATCTACAGAGAATTTATGATTTGTATCTTCTAATCCTAGTTCTAAACCATATTTTATTGATTCTCCCCAATCAGCAAAAGGCCCTGTTAAAGGAGTTATAAACCCGATTTTAATTGTTTCTTCATCACCCTCTTGTTTTGGTGAAATTGAAATCAAAACAACTGCTATAATTAATACTGCTATTACAATTCCTGCAATTAAATTATTTTTATTTTTATTTTTCATATTTTACGGCCTCCTTGTTTTTGATAATATTAACAGAAGGTTGGATACCTTCTAAATCTCCATTTTCATCAAAACTATAATTTCCTAAAACACCTTCAAAATTTTCTAAATCATAAAGATAATCACGAATACAATCAGGATCATCACTATTGCAAGAGTCAATTGCTTGAACTAAGATATAAACTGCATCATATCTTGCAACAGCAGGAAACTCTAAATCTGGAAGCTCTTGATAGGTTGTTTTATATTTTGTAAAATATTGTTTTTTCTTTTCATTATTTGTGCTTGTTGGATCTGAAAAATATATCATATCTTGTGCTTTTTCAATTTGTTGAATTTTATTGCTTCCTCCAAAATAATTTCCATATAAATCTCCATTATAATTTAATTCTTCAAGTTGTTTTAAGATTAGTTCTCCTTGTGCAAGCCCACTTGGATTAATGAATATTGCATCTAAATTAATAAGTTTCAATAATTCGGTTTTAAAATCAGTTGAACCTGATTCAAAATATTCTTCGATAATAACTCCCTCTGATTCTTCAAATTTAACTTTAAATGCGTCTCGTAGTCCTATTGTGTAATCTGTTTGTTCTGAGATTAATCCTATTTTTTTATGTTTTTTAATAATAGTATCAGTTGCAATTTCTGCAATATCAGTATCTGAATATGAATTTCTGAATATAAAATCTCCTAAATTTGAGATATCTGGGTGAGTTGCATAAGTTGCAAATAAAATTACCTGATTTTCTTCAGCTATTGGTGCAACAGTTAAAACTTCTTGGCCACAAGAAACAAGTAATATATTAATATTATCAAAATTAATTAGTTTATTTGCAGCAGATAATCCTCCTTCTCCGGTACATTTACCATCTTGAAATACTACTTCAAGTTGTTTTCCATTAACTCCTCCTTTATTGTTTATTTCTTCTACTGCAAGATTAGTTGCTTTTTCATCAATTGATCCTAAAAATGCAACATTTCCAGACAGCGGACCAATAAACCCGATTTTAATTGTTTCTTCATCACCCTCTTGTTTTGGTGAAATCGAAATCAAAACAACTGCTATAATTAATACTGCAATTACAATTCCTGCAATTAAATTATTTTTATTTTTCATTTTGAACTATTTCTTTTTATTCCAAGTATTCCATTAGGCCTGAACAGCAAAAATAAGAATAAAAGAAGGAATGCTATAGCATCTTTATATCCTGAAGGCAAAAACCAAATTCCAAAGTTTTCTGTAAGTCCTAAAAGAAAAGCTCCAAGAATAGCTCCTGGAACATTTCCTATTCCTCCAATAATTGCTGCTGTAAATCCTTTAATAATTAATCCAGTTCCCATAGTAGGCTCAAGATTTTGTTCAAGAGAAACAAGAACTCCGGCAATTCCTGCAATTGCACTTCCTATTATAAATGACCATTTATAGATTTTTTCTGAAGAAATACCTACGATTGCTGCAACATCCTTATTATCAGCAACAGCACGCATAGCTTTTCCTATTTTTGTTTTCTTCATAAATAAAAATAATAATGTTAAAAGAATAAAGGAAGTGATTATGATAAAAATCTGTAATGGAGTTATTATTGCGCCCATTAATTCAAGACCTTTATTTACTTCTATATACCCTATGGTTTTAACATCTGCTCCAAAGAAAATTAAGAGGAGAGATTCTATAAGGATTAATAATCCAAAACTTGCGATTAAAAGAATAATATTACTTGCTTTTCTTTTTCTTAATTGTTTGTAAACTGTTGCATTTATTAATAACCCTAAAAGGGCAGTAGAGATAATTGCAAGAATTACTGAAAATCCAAAATTTAACCCTAATACTGAATATGTAAGATATAGGGAATAAGCTCCAAAAGCAATAACTGCTCCATGAGCAAAATGAACAAATTTACAAGTAGAATAAATTAGTGAAAAACCACTAGCCACTAAAGCATAGATAGCTCCTGCAATTAATCCATTAACTAAAAGTTGAGTTATTATTGACATCTTTATATTATATGAAGATTTATTTATTTATAAACTATTTTATCCAAATATAAATTATTCTAAGCCTAGTTCTGTTAAAAAAATTATGTTGGTTTTAGATTAAAAGTTCTATTTATTAATTTTTTCAACAGAGCCTGTAATCCCATAAACTTTAAATATAAAGTTTCTTGGTTTATAATATAAAAGCGGTAATATGGAAGAAAAGAGTGAATCTAATCCAGTGAATGATATTGCAAATTCAATAGTTCAGAATGCTATAAATAGTATGGCAGAAGATGGACAAAAAGCAGTAAATAAAGTTTTAGAAAATGGGGGGGAGAGTATTTCCCATAATAGTTCTATTAAACATGAAGTTTTAGATGAATATGTAAAATGGTTCTCAGAATTAAGTAATAAAGATGTATCTATTGCAGGTGGAAAAGGAGCATCACTAAGTGAAATGTTTAATGCAAAATTTCCGGTTCCTCCTGGATTTGTTATAACAGCACAAGCATTTGATTTTTTTATTGTAAAAAATAAGTTAAAAGAAAAAATAAAATCAATAATAGAAGATGTTGATATGGAAGAAACTTCGGATTTGCAAAAAGCATCAAAAGAAATCAGAGAATTAATTGAACAGGGTAAAATTTCAGAAAATCTACAAGAAGAAATTTTAGAATCCTATCGTATTTTAAGTACAGAGAAAATTGATGAAAAAGGAGTTTCTAAAGATGCATTAAATATTTTAAAAAATTCTCAAGAACCTATATTTGTATCAGTAAGAAGTAGTGCAACAACAGAGGACCTTGTTGAAGCAAGTTTTGCAGGCCAACAAGAAACTTTTTTAAATGTTAAGGGAGATTCTAGCTTGATTACGAACATAAAAAAATGTTTTTCTTCATTATATACTCCTAGGGCAATTTATTATAGAAATAAAAAAGGTTTTAAAGAAGGAGAGGCACTATTATCTGTTGTTGTCCAAAAAATGGTTGATTCTGAAAAATCAGGGGTTGTTTTTTCAAAAGATCCTGTAAATTTAGATGATAATGTAATTATTGAAGCAGTTTATGGATTAGGAGAAGGAATTGTATCAGGTAAGATAAAACCAGACCATTATCTTGTCTCAAGAGATTTAAAGATTCGAGAAATAAAGGTTGTAAGTAAAAAGGTTGCACTTATAAGAACAAGTAGTGGAAAAAATGAGATAGTTAAATTAAGTGATGAAAGAAGTAAAATGCAAGTTCTTACTAATTCTCAAATACTTGATGTTGCAAATTATGCAATAAAACTTGAAGAACATTATAAAAAACCACAAGATATTGAATTTGCAATTGAAGATAATAAAATATATATTGTCCAGTCAAGACCAATTACAACACTTCATAAAAAAACTGAAATAGGGAAAATTTCTGGAACTGTAATTTTAGAAGGTTCGAGTGCTAGTCCTGGTGTTGGTGCTGGAACTGTAAAAATACTTCATGATATGGAAGATCTTCCAAAAATCAAAAAAGGAGATGTTTTAGTTACTGAAATGACAAATCCTGATATGGTTGTTGCAATGCAAAGGTCTGTTGCAATTGTAACAGATGAAGGGGGTATGACAAGTCATGCAGCAATTGTTAGTCGTGAAATGGGAATTCCTTGTGTTGTTGGTACTGATGAAGCAACAAAATTACTAAAAGATGGTATGAAAATAACTGTTGATGGTAGTAGTGGTAAAATATATGAGGGAGAGGTAGCAGAAACAAAAGCAGTTGAAGTTAAACCTATTGTTGAAACTGAACGTATTAAATTAAAGGTTATTGTAGACTTACCAGATTTTGCAGAAAGAGCTGCTGCATCAGGAATTAGGGCAGTAGGACTTACAAGATTAGAAGGCATGATTGCAAAAATGGGAAAACATCCTCTTGAACATGAAAAAGAAGGCACATTAGAGGACTATACAGAAAAACTTCGTGATGGTTTAGAAAGAATTTCTCATTATTTTGATTCTTTATGGGTGAGAGCAAGTGATATTAGAACAGATGAATATGGAAGTTTAAAAGGAGCTCCAGAACGTGAGATTAATCCTATGCTTGGATTTCACGGAGTAAGATTTAGTTTAAAACATCCAAAAATATTACAAGCAGAATTAATTGCTATAAAAAAGATTGCAGAAAAAAATCCAAATAAAAGATTTGGAATTATGTTTCCACAGATAATATCTATAGAAGAAGTTAGAGAAGCAAAAAAATATTTTAATCAAATAAAATTGCCAAACATGGAATTTGGAGTAATGATAGAAACACCTGGTGCTGTTCAAATTATTGATGATATTTGTCAAGAAGGGATTGATTTTATAAGTTTTGGGACAAATGATTTAACTCAATTTACATTAGGAGTTGATAGGAATAATGAAGATGTGCAATACTTATATGATGAAATGCATCCTGCAATTTTTTCTCAAATAAAACGAGTTATTGGGGCTTGTAGAAGAAATAAAGTAGAAACAAGTATTTGTGGACAAGCAGGAAGTAAAAAGGAAATGGTAGAATTTTTATTTAAAAAAGGAATAAATAGTATTTCTGTAAATGCAGATGCTGGTTATGAAATATCAAAGTTAATAAAACAATTAGAAGAAGAAGGAACTAGAGAAACAGAAGAGAATAAAGAAGATATTTCAGTTCAAGAAGATGTTCGACCTGTTGTTCAAGAGAAGGCAATAGAACCAGAACAATCAGCAGAAGTAGAACAATCAGCAGAAGTAGAACAATCAGCAGAAGTAGAACAACCTGTTGTGCAAGAGAAAGAACAAAAAATAGAACAAGTGCAAACTAAACTACCTCAACCAGATTTACAAAATCAACAAGTTTCACAACCTCAACAAGTTTCACAAAATCAACCAGATTCACAATCTCCATATCCTATTTTGAATAAAAAAAGATATATCAGACTTAAGAAAAAATTGAAAAAAATGCAAAAAAGCCCTAATAATAATCCTGAAGTAATTGAAAGAATATCTAAAGAACTTGAAGAATATAGGAAAAATAGAGATTCGTCTAATGCTCCAATATCTGAAAACAAAGATTATGAAGAAAATATTGGCCCTATTGAACCTTTTAATAGTCTAAAAGAAATAGAAGAAAAAGCAAAAGAAATACATGAAGAAGTAAAACAAGAGAACTTAGAAAAAGCTAAAGAAAATCAGGAAATAGAAGATAGGATAAAAACAAGTATTGAAAGGGTAGATGGTGAGGAGATCGAAAGGGATAATGAGGAGATAGAAAGGGATAATGAGGAGATAGAAGGGAATGAGGTAAATGGTGATGATATAAAAAATAATGATGAAGAGATGGAAATGGATGAAATAAAGAGTGAGGATGAGGGGATGGAAAGGGATGAAATAAAGAGTGAAAATGAAGAGATAGAAAGGGATATGCAAGGAGATACAGATAATAAAGATCAATCAATAGGAATTGATAATGAAGAAGATAAATTTGATGAAGTAAATGCGCAAAAAATTATGGATGAGGTTGATGGGTTAAGTAATTTTAATAATGAAGATGAAAATGATAAAGAGAGAAAAAGGGATAATGAATATGAAAATAATAATAAAGAGGATAATGATGATGAAGAAAATGATGAAGATAATAAAGGGGATGAAATAAAGAGTGAAAATGATGAAGATGGTAAAGAGGAAGGATTAGGAGTTTACAAACCTAAAGAAGAAAAAAAGCAAGAATATAGTTATGGTTTTGACGAGGAATAGGGTTGTTTTATTTATTTTTAATAATGTTTCTTATAATATGAAAATA